>JAPKDN010001006.1 GCA_028822575.1 Alphaproteobacteria bacterium
CCGGGTTATCCAGCAACGCCGCAATGCCATTCCCGATCAGGTTGGTCGTGGTCTCATGCCCGGCATTCAGCAGAAAAATGCAATTTTGTGCCAATTCCTCCAAGGATAATCGGTCACCGCCAACCTCTCCCACTATCAGGGCACTTAGGACGTCAGAGCCATCCTCGACAAGCGCTTTGGAACGATCCGCCAATAAATTCTCTAAATAGGTCGAAAAATCAGTGACTGCCCGATTTCCTCGTTCCTCAACCTCCGAGGAAATGGTGGGCTCCAACGCGCCCAATATGGCCAGGGACCAATCCCTCAATGGCCCACGTTCATCCTGGGGAATTCGGAGCAAATCACCAATCACCTGCACTGGGATCGCGGCCGCGAAATCTTCAATTAAATCAAATGTACCCTTCTCCGCGATCCTGACCAAAAGTCGGTCAATCAACGCCGCCAACGGCTCTTCCAAAGCTCTGAGCGCCCGTGGCGTGAACGCCGGCATCAACAATTTTCGTACCCGCGTGTGCAAGGGTGGATCGTTGAATACCAGACTTGTCGTATGGTGCGTGAAAAGCGGCTTATCCCCAAATTTCGGCGCGAACTCGATCTTCTTGTCCGAGCTAAATCGGCGATCCCGATAGACCGCGTTCACGTCGCGATAGCGTGTTAGGAATATCGAGCCATCAGGGCAAAGATGGATCGGGTCAACGTCCCGCAGCAGACGATAGGTCGGGAACGGATCATCCAGGAACTCTTGCGAAAACGCCTTTGGGTCAAAGGCGCGCGCGGTATCGAGATTTCTCTCTAGAGTGTTCAAGACTGTCCTCTCCATCGGCAGCATGGAACCCGCGCAGCTAAAGAACGTCAAGGTTCGCGAACAATCTTGGCATCTGCCCCCGCTTCAGGTTCGGTAGCGGCTTTATGTCAACGCCCGATGCACCACGCGCAAGACATCCACCAGATCCAGCAACCGCGCCGCATAGATCTCGCGCGCCACGAATGCCTGGGCATCTTCATCTTTAAAACCGCTCTCCAGTACGTTGAGCATCCGAATAAGACGACGACGATGCAATCCCAGGCGCCTTTGGATCGGGTCCATCACCACACCCGCGAACGCCGTCGCCACGCTCAGCCCCGCGATCAAGCCACCCGTCGTGGCGCCAATCAGCAGCACCGACGGCACGGCCGGAAAAAAACCATACCAAACCCCACCTAGCGTGGGTCCCAGCGGAAAGGCCGCGATGGCCAGGTTCTGTGCCAGAATACCCGCCAGCGCCGGGCCTAGGGAGACCGCCGTCGGCGTGAACTGGTTGAGCGCGAAAGCGCCGGCCCCAAGATTCATCAAAGCTCCAGTGAGCTCGGCGGCGGCTGTTCGTGTTCCAGCATAGGTTTCAAGGATATCGGTCATTTTCTCCCGCGCGACCGAATTCTCGGCATGCCCGGCTATCGCACGAAGCGGATTAATCAAAGCCCCGACCAATCCTGGATCCGCCAGTATTTCCTCAGCCAGCGCGTCACGGCTTGATCTTCGAGTACCATCATCAAACGGCAACTCCAGCAGGTC
>JAPKDN010001007.1 GCA_028822575.1 Alphaproteobacteria bacterium
ACTGGACTGATGTGGTCGCCTTCCCGCACGCGGGCGCGGCAGGCGACCCGGGGGCGGCCGTTGATGTCGACGGTGCACACGCCACAATTGCGCGCCCGGCAGCCATAGCGGAAGGCCAGATCCGGTAGGGTTGTGGCTTGCGCTTGGAGCAGGACGTCAAGGATCATCGGTTTTTCGTTGGGCTCGCGGAGCGCGTAGTCGTAATCGACTATCTCGCTCTCGCCGTCGCGGTGAAGTTCTATTTCAACCTTCATGCTGCACGCTTTTCCGCAATTGCCGCATCGCCAGATCCGGGCTCAATCTCAGGCGCAGTTCCCTCCGGACTTCCCATGATGGCCTGGTAGCGTGCCTCTAGCTTCTTGTCCTTAATCGAAGCAGGCAGAAGGCGAAACCATTTCGACAGGAACCGGCGCCAGTTCTCCTCCGCCTTATAGACCAGTAATTGCTTGAGCGGCATCTTCGGGCGCATCACCCGGCGCACGCCGTAGCTGCCGTCCACCGCGCGTTGCACCACGGTCGAGTATGGCTCCGCAAAGATGGATATCTCGCCCTTGTCGAGGCGGACATGGCCGCCGAGGCTCCCGTCTCGCTCAGTTGCCGCCGCCGCGATGGCCTTCGCGGCCTCCAGCAGGTTGCGCAGTTCCACAAATTCGATAAAGGACTGGTTGTAGGTTGCGTAAGCCGGGATGGCTACGGTGTGGAGCCGCTCGGTCAACGAGGCGATCAGACCGGCGATCCCCGCGATGCCGTCCCCGGTACGGGCCGGACCTATGGCGTCCCAGGCGTCTTTCTGTAATTCCTGTTTCAGTGTCGCGGCGGCGACATCTCCTTGTTGGCCAAAGCGGGCTGATATTTCCTCAATCAAAGGTGCGAAAGCTGCGACGTCGATCTTACCCTTGAAGGCACGCGCTAATTGCGTCGCCGCGTGTCCGGCGCGGGAGCCGAAGACAGATACTTCGGTCAGCGCGGTGGAGCCAAGACGGTTCGCACCGAAGACACCACCCATCGCTTGGCCGGCTGCAAACAATCCCTCGATGCCGAGTGTGCGTTCCCCCGACCCCTCGCCCTTTACGGAAGCACCCTCGGCGTCGGCGCGCAGCCCACCCATATGATAATGGGCACTGGGCCGAACTTCCCAAGGCTCCTCGCATCTCGCGACCGATTTACTGAAGGCTTGCCGTGCGTTGCGATATGCCCCCGGCAGGCAGGTTTCAAGATAGCGCATAAAATAGGGGCCGGAGCGCGGCAGGACCTTGTTACCGGTCATATCCAGGTATGCCCCACCATTAGGGCTGCCGCGACCGTCGGCCACGGCGCGCATGATGGCGGCAGAGCATTCGGCGCGGGTGCGTTGATAGACGCTGTCAAGGATCACAGTACCGTTCTTATCGCGGAGCACGCCAAGAAAGCTCGCTGTTGCCGGCTCGCCGACCAAGAGCCCTTCGTAGGAGGGCGGGGACGCGATGCAGAAGGGCAAAAATTGGCACTGCTCCATATCCACCAATTCGGCCCCAGCGCGGGCGACGATAGCGTAACTGTCGCCAGTATTGCC
>JAPKDN010001008.1 GCA_028822575.1 Alphaproteobacteria bacterium
GCGTCTTCCTGGGTTACGTACGACCAGGGCCGCGCTCGGCTCATATCCGCCACCCAGAATGCCGCCGGGGATATTCTCCTTGGCCTGCAGTATCAGATCGCACCGGGTTGGGAGGTCTACTGGCGGTCCCCCGGGGACGCCGGATTTCCGACCACAATCGACTGGGATGGCTCGGACAATCTGGACGAACCTTTGCTGCGATGGCCTCGACCTCACCGCTTCCAGATTTTCGAGCTGGAGACCTTTGGCTACAAGGATGGCGTGGTGCTTCCGATCGAGGCACGTCAAAGCCGTCAGGGTGACGATGTCGCGATTCGCGCCGCTGTAAACTTCCTCACGTGCCGAGAGATATGCGTTCCGCACACCCTCGCAATGTCGCTCGACCTCCCCGCGACGGGTGGCGAATCAACGGTGATTTCGGAATTCGCGCCACTCATCAATGCCTACCGGGCCCAAATACCGCCACGTGATGGCGGAAGAGGCCTGACAGTTGTACGGGCTGAAATCATCAACGCCAACGGCGGCCAATTGTTGCAGGTTGTCGCGCGTTCGGATGCTCCGTTTAGTGCCCCGGATGTGTTTGTTGAGGGTCCTGATGTCTTCTCGTTTGCCGAACCGACGTTCCGCCTGACCGAAAATGGCCATCGGGCAGTCCTGCTAATGGCAGTAGCGAAAACAGCGCTCGCGGGCGGCGATGTGCCTGATCTAATAGGAAGTGATTTGACGCTTACTCTTGTCGACGGCGAGCGTGCTGTCGAACGATCACTGTCGACGACCTTGGGTCAGGCAGAGGCGGCAGCGTTCTTGCCGTTTGCGGCGATTCTCGCTCTCGCATTGCTTGGGGGGCTCATTCTCAATGTGATGCCATGCGTCCTCCCGGTGCTGTCGATTAAGTTGCTTGGTGTGGTGAGCCACGGGGGCAGCGAGCGAGGGCCGGTGCGCCGCAGCTTCCTAGCGTCAGCGGCGGGGATCATCTTCGCCTTTCTTGTGCTCGCCGGAATTCTTGCAAGCTTTAGGGCCGGTGGCGCCGCCGTTGGATGGGGTATCCAGTTCCAGCAACCTATTTTCATTGTTGTAATGACAGTCCTGATCACGCTGTTCGCGGCCAATGTGTGGGGTCTATTCGAGGTGCGCCTCCCAGTTTGGATAGCCGGTAGAGCCGGCCGCGGGTCGGGTAACCCGCACAGCGCGGGGACCTCGTTTGCGAGCGGCGTGTTCGCCACTGTCTTGGCGACCCCTTGCTCAGCACCATTTCTTGGAACGGCGATCGGATTCGCTCTCGCGCGGGGGCCGGTAGAGATTTTCTCGATCTTCTTGGCGCTTGGCCTAGGGATGGCGGCGCCCTTCCTGCTGGTGGCCGCAGTCCCTTACTTGGCGACAAGGTTGCCGCGGCCTGGTCGCTGGATGCTGATCGTGAAAAGGGTCCTGGCTATTGCGCTTGTAGCTACGGCTGCATGGTTGCTTTCTGTGCTTGCGTTCCAAGTAAGCCTTGAGGCTGCATATTTCTTGGCGGCAGTGATGGCCGCCGTTATTGGTGTGCTTTTTGTGGG
>JAPKDN010000120.1 GCA_028822575.1 Alphaproteobacteria bacterium
AACTGCCGGGCGTGCCCAGGGCCAACACCGCCTCGCCATCCCGGGTTGAGATCGATGGCGTCAGACACATGGCGAAGCGCTTGCCTCCAACCAGATGGTTCGGCGACTGGGGGTTGAGATCTCCCCAATTCATGAAATTGTTCATGCAAACACCGGTGCCCGGTATCACCACCGTCGAGCCCCAGGGCGAGCCTAGCGATTGGGTAAGGCAGATCATGTTGCCCTGCCGGTCGGCGATCGAAACCGAGGTGGTGTGAGACCGTGCCTCGGCGATCGCCGGCGTTGGCGGCGGGCCGAATTGCTCGGTCCTGGCAGTGATCGGTTCACCATCCAGTACCCGCGCGCGCAAGGCCGCGACGCAGGCCTCCCCAAGCAACTCCCGGATGTCGTCCGGCGAGCGATTGTTGTTCAGGATACGCGCCTCGGCCGAGAGCCGGATCGCACGCAGCACCCGATCGAGATGCTCAACCCCGAGATGCTCCAGGCTTGAGAGATCAAAGCCGTCAAGAATCCGCAATGCCAACGGGAACTGGAATGATTCGGCCGGGGGTGGTGGGACATGCACCAGGAGATCACGATAGGCGGCAGCGATCGGCTCTTCCCACACCGGTTCGACCGCTTCCAAATCCGCCATCGACATTGGGCCACCAAGCTCGCGCAAATGCGCGACCATTTTCTGACCAAGCGCGCCGCCGAACAGATATCCCGGTCCTTGCGCCGCTATCGTCTCATAGGTGTTGGCCAGATCCGGTTGTTTCAGCACCCAACCTTCCACACAGTCACCCTCGGCGGGCATATAGACCCGGCGCCATTCCAACGTGCTGGCCCTCGCATCCGTAGCGCCAGCGCTGTGCACATAGAGGCCGCCAACCGGAAAACCGTCGCGGGCATGCCTAATCGCCGGCGCGAGCACCTCTCCCAGCGACATCGTCCCATAGGTATCGAGCAGCTTAAACCAGCCCGCAAGATTACCGGGCACGCCACTTGCCGACGGACCGGCATTTATTTCCTCCTGGCCAAGACGCTCGGAGAGAAACTCGGCTGGCAGCGGCGGGATAAAATCCAGGCAACGCACCCGGCGCTCCGCTTCGATCCAACAAGTCGCGGCACCAAGTCCAGCAAGACCAGACATGAACGGCTCGACGACATTCAATGTCGCCATGGTTGCGACCACCGCGTCGAAGGCGTTACCGTCGGCGCGTAGAATCTCGCCCCCGGCGGCCGATGCCAGGGGATGGGCGGAGGCGACCATGCCGCCAATTGCTCGGGCGGGGGAATGGGTAAGGCTCATGATGGCATACTCCCGGAATGCTGTGTGATCACAAATCCATGGGGTGGTCGCAAGAACCACGGGCGTTTTTAACAGCCGGCATCAGCTTAGGCCTGCCTACCCCATACCCGCAACGTAGCGGGTTTATGATCCGATCTCCTCCTTGCTGAATTGCGCCGAACTGGTACGCTGTATCGAGCTAATTTCATCTCTCGGAGACATCTCATGAAGCTCTACAATTCTATTGGTCCAAACCCGCACATGGTCCGTATGTTCATCGCCGAAAAAGGCTTGAACATCCCGGTGGAGGACATCGATATCATGGCCGGTGCCAACCGTCAGGGCGACTTTCTCAAGGTCAACCCACAGGGCCAATGCCCGGCGCTGATTACCGATAGCGGAGTTCTCGTGTCGGAAGTCACCGTCATCTGTGAATACCTCGAAGAGCTGAACCCAGCCCCTTCACTGATCGGTGGCACCGCGGCCGAGCGCGCTGAAACTAGGATGTGGGCGCGTCGCGTTGACATCAACATTTGCGAGCCAATGGCCAACGGCTTTCGCTATGGAGAGGGTCTAAAGTTGTTCGAATCCCGCATGCGCTGTCTCCCAGAAGCTTCCGACGGGCTAAAGGCCTTGGCTCAAGACGGTCTGGCGACGCTCGACGGGCAGATGGCGGGTAGAACATGGGTTTGCGGCGATCGCTTCTCCATGGCCGATATTCTGCTCTTCAGCTGGACGAACTTTTTCTCCGGTGCTGGTCAACCGATGAACCCAGATCTCAAAAGCATAGCCGCCTGGTTTGAGCGCGCCAAGGCACGCCCAAGCGCCTCTGCGTGAGATGTTTAAAAACACCCGAGGATCCGTTGCGACGGATCTCGGGTGTTTTCTCAGGATTTTAAAACCCCTCCTGATCGGCGACCTGCGCGACCCACGGTCACCAAGTTCACCGTCTCCAGCCATCAAGCTAGTGTGAAAATATTCACCCCGTCCACGCTCTTCACCTTGCCTGGCGCGCCGAGATAATCCTCGGCGGCCATCTTGGCCAAGAGATCAAGGTCATCCGGCGTGTTTGCGATAAACCGACTGCCATCGGCGAGACGTCCGAACAGGATGCCGAAGGATGGCCCCTTGCGATCATGCATAACCGTATAGGTTTCGATGGTGCCCGCGCCGTTCGCGTGCTCGGTCACCGTCGCCCCCTTATCTGCATCAATCTCGGCCTGATAGATTTTTGGATCCTTCGGGGCAAAAGGCTTGCCGGAGGGTTCCGTAGAATAGATCCCTGCGGACTGTTTCGTAATGTAATTACCGTTGCCAGAAACAAACCCCTTGGAGCCGGGTTTTGCCCGCACCGTATTCATCATTTCGGCGATGGAATGGGTGACATAGTTATTCCCAGGACCACCGAAATACGGCAAACCGCCGGTCACCGTCAGCCCACGCGGGTCATCAAGCGCGATCCCCATCTCTTCACACGCGATCTGCACCGCCGACGGAAAGCAGCTGTAGATATCGAGAGCATCAATGTCATCAAGGGTGCAGTCCGCCATCTCGAACGCCTCGCGCGCGACCTTTGACATGGCCGGCGATGAATGGAAATTCTTACGATCGGAGAGGTACCAATGATCATAGGCATCGGCACAGCCATGCAGATGCACCCAGCGACCTTGCGGAATACCCAGCTCCTTGGCCTTGGCAACAGATGTCAGGATCACCGCCGATGACTGATCAATAAAGGCGTTGGAGTTCATTAACTTGGTATACGGAAAGCCTATATAGGGGTTCGAGGCGCTTACCTCGGCAATTTGCTCGGCGGTATAGCCATCGCGGCGGTCCGCGAGAGGGTTCTTGGCCGCAACGGTAGCAAAACCAGAAAACAGCTTCCCCATCTCCAGATTATGCTCGGCGATAGTACGACCGCGATCACCGCGAATAGCGTTCTCGATCATCGGATAAGCGAAGATCGCGCCAGCCATTTTGTGACGGTCTTCCATGTCGTTCCAGCCGCGGGTCTCGACGCCCCACTCCACGTGGCTGCCACCTGGATCCTCGCTCCAATCCAAGGTCAGACCCGCGCGCTGGGCGGCTTTCTGGGTCGACAACGCCTCTCCGCCACAAACAACGGCGGCCTCAAGCTCGCCCCGTGTGATCATTTCGAACATGCGGTTGATCGACCATTGCGGCATGTTTCCGCCAGGATGGGTATAGACCAACCGCTTTGCATTGTCCGCGCCAAGCCGGTTGGCGAGCGACTTCGGTGGGTTGACGTATTTGCCAAACGGACAGACGAAGCGCCAGCTCGTGTCGGAAAATGCGCGCAACAGGACAATAGTATCCAGCTCGTCAAGCAGTGCCTGGCCGGCGCCGCTATCCTCGGCCGCTTTCTTTACCGCCGCCGCCGTCAGATCCATTGGTGACATCGCCGCAAGGGGATCGGGCTCGCGTTGCGTAACCTGACCGCTGCCGACCAGAATCGGTATTCTGCTTTCGTCCGTCACACGACTTCCTCCGATTAACCTATACGTTTTAATTGCTCACAAAACTGTTTTGCCCGCCTTACGTAGTCAGCCGTATCCGCGTGCATCACCTTGAGCATTTCCAGAGTAATTTCGCGCACCGCCTTGGCGGGGGTTCCGATGATCAACGTACCGGCCGCGTACTCTTTGCCCTCGGTCACCAGCGCGCACGCCCCAACGAGCGAATTCTTACGGATCAACGCCTGGTTCAATACCACCGCCTGAATACCGATCAAGGCACCGTCCTCCACGGTGCAGCCATGCAACATGGCTTGATGACCAACCGTCACGTTGGAGCCGATCACCAGCGGCTCTCCCGGATCGGCGTGAAGAACCGCGCCATCTTGGATGTTAGTGCCGGCTCCGATGGTGATGCTGTCATTGTCGGCCCGGATCACCGCGCTTGACCAGACACTGGAGCCGGCACCGATGGTCACATCGCCAATAACCGACGCGGTCTCGGCGATATAGACGCTGGGGTCGATAGTCGGCGTCTTATCGCCAAGCCTGAAGATAGCCATTCAAATTTCCCGTTTGATTTACCAAACTTCGCCGAACGGGCGAAGCTCTACCAGGAACGACCAGGCTGATCGATCCTGATGTGCCACATGGTACATTTCTTGGGCGATCGCGGTTGGCTTGGCGAAGAAATCATCCGGCGCGTCGGGCGCCAGGACCGGGCGCGTTCGCGGTGTGTCGATCGAGGCATCAATGACGAAATACGCGATATGGATGCCCTTGGGTCCGAACTCGCGCGCGATCGATTCCGCCAAGATCCGCTGGGCCGCCTTGGTTGAGGCGAAGAAGCCCCAATTGGTCTTGCCCCGCGTCGCGGAAGTGTTCCCAGTTACCAGGATCGCGCCCTTGCCAGCATTCAGCATCGCCGGAATGGTTTCGCGCGCCAGATAAAGCAGCGCCGTCGTGTTAACCCGAAAATTCAACTCCAGATCGTCCGGGTTAAGCTCCAAAATACCGCCTCGAACACTGCGCAAGGCGTTGTGAACGACAACCGTCGGGTCTCCGAGTTTTTCGCGCACCAGCGCAATGGTGGTCACCAAGGCGTCGAGATCTCCGACATCGCATGGAAACGCCGTCGAGCCAGGGACCTGGGCCTCTATCTCTGCCAAATTCTCGGCATTGCGCGCCAGCATCGCGACCTGATAGCCACCCTCGGCGAAGCGTCGGGCGATCTCACCACCAGTGCCTTTGGCGGGGCCGACACCGGTGACCAGGCAAACGGGTTTGGGCATGGGTTCCTCCTGCTCGCTAGTCGCTTCGGTCAATCGTTAGAAAATTTCGGCTCACGTTTTTCGACAAAAGCTCGCGCGGCTTCCTTGTGATTGGCGGATTGGTTGGCCTTGATCATTCGGCGTGCCTCTCCGTCGAGGGCACCAAGAAAATTCACGGTCAACGCATCGTCAAGATTGTCCTTGATGCCGGCCAACGCGGCTCTCGGGCCATTGGCCACACGGGTGGCGAACGCCGTAGCTTCGGCCATCAATTCTACCAGCGGCACAACACGGTTTACGATCCCCAGTGTCTCGCACCGCCGAGCATCGACCCGCTCGGCGGTGAACATCAATTCCCGCGCCCTGGAAGTTCCGACCAAACGAGTCAGCAACCATGCGATGCCATAGTCTCCGGTCAATGCAATCCGTGCATATCCGGTCGAGACGAAGGCTGTGTCAGCGGCGATGCGAATGTCGCATGCCAACGCCAACGCGAGGCCCGCGCCCGCCGCCGCGCCGGGAAGCGCCGCGATGGTTGGCTTACGCACTGCGACCAGCGCCCCTGTGAGAGCACGTTGCCGCTCAATCAAGTCATCGACCTTCTGCTCCTCCGTGCGCTCATCGATGCCGCGCGCGGCCATTCCCTTGATATCACCACCCGAGCAGAATGCGGTGCCGGCTCCGGTAATGACGATGGCGCCGACTCTCGGATCGTCGCCCATTTGTTTAATCATCGCCCGCAAGGCCGGCGTCAATTCCGGCGAAAGCGCATTGCGCGCCTCCGGCCGATTGAGCGTTATCACCGCGACACCCTCGGTTACCGCACACAGCAATTTGTCCGTGCCGGTATCGATATCAACCGCCATGGACCAGCCACCTAGGCTGGTTGCAAGGCGGTGTTGGCGAAGCTCGGACGTCGCGCGTGAGCTTCGAAATAGGCCTTTAGGTTCGGAGAAGCATCGAAGGCTTCCTGGCCCTCGGGGAACATTTGCGCGCCACCGAGGATCGGCATCAGAAAACAATCAGCCGAAGAAAAAGAACTACCGGCCAGGAAGCCACCTTCCGTCGCCTTGTCGAGTTCACCGAACATCTTGGGAAAGCGCTTGATGGCCTGGTCGATCTCGGTGCGCACAACATTGCCGTCCGCATCCTTGTTGAACAGATACTGGACGACGTACTGGCGCAGAATAAGGCGGTCGACCGAGGTCTGCACGAAGGACGCCCACTGGTTAACAATGCCCGCGCCCTTGGGATCGGAAGGGATCATGGCTGGGCCATCAAAAACCGTGTCGATGTATTGGGCGATCGCCATGGACTCGAACAAGGCGAAGCCATCGTGGCGCATGGCCGGGATCTGGCCCATCGGGTGCAGCCCCTTGATGACATCGGAATGCGGCAACTCCGGCAGATGCTCATAAGCAACGCCCTTTTCCTCGGCGACCATGCGAACGGTGCGAACGAAGTTGGAGCGGGCGAAACCGATGATTTCAAGGGCCATGTGTGGTCTCCACATCTAGAGATTTAGAATTAGGGCGGATCGTCCTCGTTTGGCTCGCATCGTGCAAATCAACGCTCCGCCAAGAGGCGTAAAATCAAGTGGCGGATTGATCACGCACCCATCTGTTCAACCCCGACGCGCTTGCTTTGACTTTAAAAAAACCAGTTGGAATTTAAAGGAAGTTCGATTTAACACAACTAGTGTTACTGGCAATGACCATGCGTGTGACCGTGATGGTTGGGACCGCTGTTCACGAAAAGAGAGGTGTGGGTGCCTCAAGCCATCCGGAGTGGCTCTCTAAACCAAGATCACCTTCCATCGCGGACATCAATGATTTCGATGTGGATAGTGCCATACCAGAACCTTCGTTATCATGTGTTTTCATACCGAGGCAATTGAAAGGTTTGAACTGGTCTTTTTGTTTGCCCTCCGGGATACCTGGACCGTCATCAAGTATTTCGATACGGAGGAAACCTTCTTCCTGGAACTCGACACGCAAAACAATCACCGTTCCCACCGGGTGGTATTTCATTGCATTCGATAAGATGTCCATCAAAACCTGATTTATTCGTGTTCGATCCGTTTTGAGTGTTGGGAGGCTCCCATTCCCCACGTCTGATATATCTAGATTAAGGCCTTTGGATCGAATTTGAATCTCCGGGAAAGACACGCAATTGGAAAGGATATCGTCGGCAGCTATATCTTCAATTTCCAACGGAAATACACCTTGTTCAATTTGGCCCAAGGCCAGAATGTGATCGACGAGGCCAGAAAGATGGCTCCTGGCTTTTACAATTTGATCCACTGATTGTGTTTGATCCTCGGAAATTGGGTTTTCATCGTCCATCCCATGTATTTGTCCAAACCCCACTATCGCATTGAGTGGTGCCCGCTGCTCGTGGCTCATGGACGACAGAAATTCAGTCTTCGCCATATTCGCTAAATTGGCTTCGTCCCCGGCTTCCTCTAACTCTTTCACGCTGGAATGAAATTCCATTTTACCAATGACGAGATGACCCAGACCCGCCACCAATGCACGCTGATAAACCGTTAGAGTTCGGGGCTTTGAATCGATAGCGCACAGTGTTCCCAGGTTCCATCCGCCCGGTGTTTTGAGAGGCGCGCCCGCGTAAAATTGAACATGGGGGGGGGAGGCCCCAGTGGGTTTTCAAAGGATCTAGGATCCTAGGTCGCATCTTCGACAATAAGGAGTTCATCTCTAAAGGTGACGTGGGTGCAAAACGCCCACTCGCCCAGAGTCTCGGTTGCGTCCAGGCCAAACCTTAACTTAAACCATTAACGTTCCTCATCAATCATAGAAACCAACGACATCGGCACGCCAAGCACCTGCGGGACAATGCGCAGGATTCTATCGAACGCGGGCTCCGGCGGCATATCCAATATTTGGTAACGGTGTAGCCACTCCCGGCGCCCAGGCGCCCAGGCTCGCTGACTGGAGGTTCAGCGATTATCACTCCATAGTTTCCATTAATGCTAGTTGGCTGACGTTATCCGGTTTGTTCGCGCGTTAGTTCGATGAAATTGCAACTTTCAGATGCCGCATCCATTCAGGTTTCTATCGCAATTTATATTTTTGTAA
>JAPKDN010001009.1 GCA_028822575.1 Alphaproteobacteria bacterium
CGAAATTGCGCCCGTTCGTTGTGGACCGAGTGATTGTGGTTCTTCGCGGCGACGGCCGCCATTTGCCGCTGCGTGGTGCCGTGCAGTTTCATGTGATGTTTTGCGATGGCCGCGTAGACATCCATGAAAACACTTCGCATGCCGGTCTCTTCATAGGCTTCCGGCGGTAATTCGAACCCGTCCGAAAGGGCGAGCAATCCGTCGAGCGTCGCATCGCGCCCGTTGACATCGATGGCACCATCGAAAACGGCCATGTTCTTGACCTTGTTGGGCGTGATCATTTTCTCCGCGCCGACAGCGAGGACAACGGAGGCGTCGCCGGCCCGGATATCCTTGCACGCGAGCGCGAAGGCTGTGGAGGCGCTCGCACACGCGTTCTCTACATTGACGACAGGCACGCCCTCGATCCCGATGGATCGTAAGGCGACTTGGCCCGGGATCATGTATTGTCCTTCAAGAGCGCCCTGGGTCGCATTGGCGAAATAAGCGGCTTCGATAGCCTTGGCATCAATGCCTGCATCTTCAAGCGCCGCATTGACGGAGGCGCCCGTGATATCCTTCATCGACATATCTGGAAGCTGTCCAAATTTCGTCATGCCAATGCCGACTAGATAGATATCGTCCATGCTCTTGTCTCCTGTCGTTTCAAAGTCCCAGAAAGGAAATCACTCCGCCACTTCGAGCTTGTCCTGGGTCTTGGTCTTGAAGTCTCCGGCGTTGTGCCGTTCACGGAGCTGGCCGCTGAGCTCACCCCGAACCCGATTGACCATCCGGCCGCGCCGGGCGGGCTCTCGGTCATGTATCTCGTTGGCCCAGCGCACCACATTTTCGAAGCTCTGCACGTCTAGGAACTCTGCGGCATCGTATTGCCACCCCATCACCAAGCCGCCATACCATGGCCAAATCGCCATATCGGCGATGGTGTAATCGCTGCCGCAAATGAATCGATTGTTGGCTAAGCACCGTTCGAGCACATCCAGTTGACGCTTCGTTTCCATGCTAAACCGGTCAATGGCGTATTCAATTTTTACTGGCGCGTAGGCATAGAAATGTCCGAACCCGCCACCGAGATAGGGGGCGCTCCCCATTTGCCAGAAAAGCCATGAGAGGCATTCTGCACGCGCTGACGGCTCTGTCGGCAGGAACGCGTTGAACTTTTCGGCGAGGTACATCAAGATTGCGCCGGATTCAAAGACACGGGTTGGGGTGGGTGTGCTGTGATCCATCAATGCTGGGATTTTGGAATTCGGGTTGATGTCGACGAAGCCGCTGCCGAATTGGTCGCCGTCGCCAATTTTAATCAACCATGCGTCGTACTCGGCACCCGTGTGACCTTGGGCCAAGAGCTCCTCCAGCATCACCGTAACCTTCACGCCATTGGGCGTGCCCAGTGAGTAGAGCTGCAAGGGATGATCGCCAATGGGTAATTCCTTGTCGTGCGTGGGCCCGGCAATCGGGCGATTGATATTGGTGAAGGCGCCGCCGTCTTGGGCCTCCCATTTCCAGACTTTAGGAGGAGTGTAGGCTGAAGAGTCGTTCATTACGTG
>JAPKDN010000121.1 GCA_028822575.1 Alphaproteobacteria bacterium
GCCGAACCGCCGTCGTGCCTCGGCGAAGGTGATCAAGCGTTCCTCGTCCAGACGGAGTGCCTCCGCGTGGGGTTGGCAAGCTATCCGAGCCTGTGATGGGTTCTCTGTGCAGGGACGAGCGCAGGAACATGACAGCGAGACGTGGCTGATTCGGGACCGTCCCGACAACCGCTTGGAAACGGGCACCGGGTTGGCCGACGTGTATCGGTCATCTGATCGCGCAGCTCTGGCTCCATCGAGGATGCCATTGTATATCTCGCTACTCTCTCTTTAACGGAGACCACGCCATGGCTGTCACGGTTGGGATGTACGACGCGTCTCTGGCGCATATCGGCGAACGGTTGAACAGATTGGGGCTGAACCTGAATGTCCTGCCCTTCGATAAGACCGGGCACTTCTTGGTGGATGGCGTCGAGATCGCCCCGGGTGAAATCGATGTCGACTATTTGTGGTTGAGCAGCCATATCAATGCCGATGGCGCGCAGAAGGCGGCTTTCGATTTGGCGTTGGCTTGTAAATCCATTGGCGTGCTGCAAACTTTCAATGCCGGGCTCGACAACCCGACCTACAAAAAGATTTCCGTGAAGGGCACCCGGATCTGCAACAGTAGCGCCCAGGGCGTGGCAATTGCCGAATATGTGATGGCCCAGGTGCTGAGCGTCACGCACCCGGTTGCCCAACAGCGTGACCAACAGGCGGCCAAGGAATGGAAGATCACACCGTTCCGTGAACTGTCCCGCACCCATTGGCTGATCGTGGGCTACGGCCCGATCGGCCGCGAGGTTGCCAAACGCGCCAAGGCCTTCGGCGCCGGTATCTCGGTTGTGCGCCGCTCTCCCGAGACATCGGCAATTGTCGACAAGGCCGGCACTATAGCGGATCTGGGAACTCTGTTACCGGAAGCGGATATTATCGTTTTCGCCTGCCCGCTCAACGAAAAGACACGTGGATTCGCCAGCACCGATTTCTTCAAAGCGGTAAAGCCGGGCGCGATCTTGGTGAATATTGCGCGCGGCGGACTTATCGACGATGCGTCCATGATCGAAGCGCTCGACGATGGTCTGTTAGAAACGGCGGTGCTTGATGTCTTCCATACGGAACCGCTACCAATCGACGACCCGCTGTGGTCGCATCCGAAGATTCGACTGACTCCCCACACCTCTTTCGCTGGGAACGGCGGTCAGGAGCGGTGGGACCAGTTGTTCCTGGATAATCTTGTGCGTTTCACCAAGGCGGAGGCCTTGACCCAAGAAGTTGACCCGGCGGACATCGTCTAGCCTCTACTGCAACGGCCCGAAGGAACGCACCATGCGGCTCGGTTTGTTTATGATGCCCCTGCATCCGTCCTATCGACCGATAGCGGATTGCTACGATCGAGATATAGACCAATTGGTGGCGGCCGATCGTCTCAGTTTCGACGAGGCGTGGCTGGGCGAGCATTTCACCGAGAAGTGGGAAAATGCTCCCGCCCCAGATTTGTTGATCGCGAAAGCCTTGGCGCTGACCGAGCGGATCAAGTTTGGCACTGGCGTCACCCTGCTTGGTATGCACGAACCGGCTTATCTAGCGCACCGCCTAGCCATGCTCGATCATCTGGCCCGCGGGCGGTTCCAGTGGGGCATCGGGCTTGGCGGCATACCAACGGACATGAAACTGATGGGACTGGATCCATCCACGGCTCGAGGCCGCGCCACCGAGGCCCTAGAGGTGATCCTTGGCTTGTGGGGTCACGAGGAAGGGCCCTTCACCTACCACGGCGAGCATTTCAATATCGAGGCCCCCGCCCTCGACCCGGTGACAGAACGAGGGTTGCATATGAAGCCGTTGCAGCGTCCCCACCCGCCGATCGCCATCGCCGCCAGCACACCTCAATCTAATTCTTTAAGGATCGCCGGCGCGCGAGGATGGAGCCCAATGTCGAGTGCTTTGCTTTCCAGCACCCAGCTTCCCGGCCATTGGAAAACCGTCGCCGAGGGCGCGGCCGACTCCGGACGCACGGCGGACCGAAGCCAATGGCGCATCGCCCGAGATATCTTCGTCGGGCCAACTCCCGCCATTGCCCGGGAGCGCGCCCGCGCTGTCCTGGGACGCAACTACGAGGTGCATCAGCTGCCGAGCCGGCGTGGCACCTGGCAGATGGGTGCCGCCAAGCTCAGCCCCGACATGCCGGACGACGCCATGGATGTCGACTATATGATGGAAAACATTTGGATAGTCGGAGACCCAGCCGAATGCGCAGACAAGATTCGCGCGCTTCACGAAACCGTCGGTGGTTTCGGTACCTTGTTGAGCGTAACGGCGGATTCCGATGACCCGGTCTGGGATTATGAAAGTTTACAGCTGCTTGCCGAGGAAGTTGGGCCTAGAATCAAGGATATTGGCTAGGAAATAGCCTCGAACCCGTCAAGCGATTTAGGTGACCAGACCACCAGGCCCGCGACCGTCGCCGACATCGCTGCATTCAAACGATGCACCACCGATACTTATGAGGCTTATCGTTCATCGATCACTGATTTGCCCTCGGTGTCGGAGGGTTTAGACAACTCGATTAGAGTGGACCACGTTTGGATTAGCAAGATCGATAATATCATTCAGGGAGTTCTTGTCGTTGTGATTAAACCCGATCGTGGACATTTGGCCAACGTCACCGTGGAGCCACGATTGATTAGGCGTGGTATTGGGAAAGCCCTTATCGAGCACGCGGGATGACTGTGCCGAAGCCGAGGCCTGCGGGCGCTGAAACTTACGACTCATGTGGACATGCCAGAAAACACCAAGCTGTACAGATATCTCGGATGGGAGGAAACCGGTCGAGGGGTTAACAAAGTCCATATGATAAAGCCGTTTTGAACCAACCTATAAAAGCCATTGGTCTAAGCGGCTGACATTTGGGCTCAACGAGTTGAGATCCAAACACATTCTTTCACGAGGCCACGAATACCATGATCTTGACCAACTCCAGCAAAGGCACAAGGCCAGCTGTGGGCGAAGCATTTTCCGTATTCTATATCCACGGCGCCTTCTCGACGACATCCGCCTGGCGTGGAATCTTGCAAGCTAGGACCCATAACCTCCCGACCATCGTACCGATATTACCTGGACTGGCTGCGGCGCCACCGCTATCGATGACTCAGGATTACGATCTCGACAAAGAGGTTAACCATCTGGCTGGTATCATAAAAACGAAAACAAGTGGGTCGGTGCATCTCGTCGGACATTCCTATGGTGGCCTGGTCGCCTATGCCGCCGCCTTGAGCGACCGGGTTGATATCCGAGCGTGCACGTTGTTCGAACCTTTAACCCTCGATCTCTTAAAGCAGACCGGCGACGCTGGAGCCCTCGCAGAACTCATCGACTTCCTCGATCTCTATCGAGCCGCTCACGAGGCCGGCGACCCCTGGGCGGTACGTCAGGTGATTGATCTTTGGGGTGGGGCCGGGTTTTTTGATTCGCTGCCGGAAAGAATTCAGCTGGCCATGGCATCAATGACCGGCTTCAATATCCAGCAATGGGCCGCCAATCGCGCCTTTACACCAAGCCTGGAGCAAATTCAGGGCATGACCACCCCGATTACCCTGGTCCATGGCGAAGAGACGCACCCTGTTTGCAAACTAGTCAATGAGAGGCTGCATGAGCTCCTGCCGAACAGCAGGCTTGTCGAAGTCAAGGATGCATTGCATTTCCTGATCCAATCGCATTCGGACACCTGTGCGGCTATCATCGACCAGGATGTTAGAACATTGTCATAAATCCTGATACGAACTGCCCCACCATGAAAATTCTCGCGGCATGTCATCGGTTGGACTGGACGGGTGCTCCTCTAATCCTGTTCCGTTTGCTGAGCGCGTTATCAAAGACGCACGACGTCACGCTCCTGTCGCCGCGCGATCCGATCGACGGTGGACCCTTGCGGGAGCTGTATCAAGAGCATGGAATATCGGTAGTCGGGCAGGCCCGCCTTGGAACTTTCGACGTCTTTCTTGCCAACACGCTGATGACCAGCCATCTCGCTAAGCGGATCTCGCGTGACCTTCCGGTTTTGTGGTGGATTCAGGAGCCCAAAAACGGGTTACATGCGATTCGTCACGGTGCGGTGGATCCGATGGCCTTCGAAGCAGTCGATTTGATCTGCATACCAACCCACTGGCAGCGCGATGTTATTTACGCTCCCTATCTCGGGCGGACGGGTACGATCGTCGTGCCCTATGGACGCCCGTCGGATCGACCATCAGGAATATGTCCAGCAGCCCTATCGACGGATGGCTTCCACATCATAACGCTCGGCTATCTCAGCCGGCGGAAGGGGCAGGCTATTGTTATCGAGGCTCTGGAGAAACTGGGACGGGAAAACGTCCACCTCCACCTGCTCGGTTCGGACACCACAGCTCCAGGCGAAGCGGAACAGATCAAAAAACAGGCGAGAAGAACCGACCCCCTTAGACGCCATGTGCATTTTCACGGCACACGACCGCAGCACGAGGTGGTGGATTTCCTCGCGCATGGTGATGCCTTCGTCTTTCCAACCTTGGACGACCTGTTGAGCATCAGTATTCTCGAGGCTATGAACCAAAAACTTTGTGTAATAGCGTCTGATTTCGGAGCGATCCCGGAGTTGGTCATCGACGGAGAGACCGGTCTGTTGTTTCCGAAGTTTGATGCTGAAACCCTAGCCGCAAAAATCGCCTTTGCTATTGATGACCCAACCGCGCGGCGACGCCTCGCGGAGGCCGGCTTTGACGCCGCCGTCGAACATCATGACTTCACCGCGCATGTATCGGCGATGGAGCAGGGTTTGCTAAAAGCGATCTGTAATCATTCTGCGCCGTGCTTTGAGACGCCTTAAGAACGCAGGGCCGCACGATCGATAATCGAATCGAAGTCGACTTGTCTGGGTAAGGTGCCATAGGCTCCGGTCCAGCGTTGGCCCAAGCGAGACCCGCAGAAAGCATCGCTTATCGCGGCTGGCGCATGACGGACCAACAGTGCGGCTTGCATGGTAAGGGCCATTTGCTCCGTAATACTACGCGCCCTGATCTCGAAATCTACCGGATCGTTAAGAGCGTCCTTGAGTGTATCTATGGCACGGTCAAGAATCGCATTACCACCCGTGCGGCCTCTAATTCCGCTAGAAATGCCGGGACCGCCGTCGGCTCGCGCATCATGGCGCGTTTAGCATCCAGGCATATCACGTTGCCCGAACCATCCCATATACTGTTCAAAGGCGCCTCGCGATACAGCCGCGGCATCATCGATTCCTCGACATAGCCGGGGCCACCAAGGCATTCGAGCGCCTCGGCGGTATGGCCTGAGGCCCGCTTGCAGATCCAGTATTTGCCGATAGCAGTGCCGATACGCGCCAAGGCCGCCGCTGCGTCATCGGATGACGCCTCGTCGATCGCTCGCCCGAGCCGCAGAGTAAAGGCAATCGCTGCTTCGACCTCGAGCACCAGATTGGCCAGTACGTTTCGCATCAATGGCTGATGGATCAGCTTCTTCTGAAACGCCGAGCGATGGGCGGTGTGATGCAAGGCTTGCACCAGCGCCTGACGCATCAGGCCGCTGGAACTGGAGGCGCAATAGAAACGGTTATACTGAACCATGTCGATGATGGTTCGAACCCCGCGGCCCTCATCACCGACCATAACACCGAAGGTGTCCTGCATCTCGATTTCCGAGGACGCGTTGGACCGATTACTAAGCTTATCCTTCAGCCGCTGAATCATAAAATTGTTTCGCTCTCCACCTGGGGTCCAACGCGGCACCAGGAAACACGATAGGCCGGCCTCGCTATAGCCCAGTGTCAGGAACGCGTCGCACATGGATGCCGAACAAAAGAACTTGTGAGCGGTCAATCGGTAGTCGGCCCCCGGTCCGCCTGTCACGCCAATCGGAGTCGCTTTGGTGGAGTTTGCCCGCACATCCGAGCCGCCCTGCTTCTCGGTCATGAAAATGCCCATGGTGGCACCGGTCTTTTGCTCGACGGGGATGTCCCGAGGATCGTAGGACGACGACAGTAGGCGCGGAATCCACGTCCCCACGGTTCTAGGTGTCGCGCGCAACGAAGGGATAGCCGAATAGGTCATAGCCATCGGACACATCAGCCCACCGTCGACTTGGTTCACCATATAGGTCAGAGCGGTATGCGCGACGTGGGATCCTGATTATTAGTGTTACCAGGCGAAGCTCGGCACCTCGTTTTCGATCACGTGGCCCATGAGGTCGTGATAGGCGGGGCGGTAATCGACCTGGTTGATCCGCATGCCATGGCGGTCATAGGGTCTGAGCTCGGGGTGGTGCCTGTTCGCCTGTTCGCCCATGTCGAAGTTTTCGACCGAACCAGTGGTGGCGCCGAAACTAGTGAGATGATCACTGGCCCAGCCGCAGCCTTCCCTCAAAACGCCTTCACGCAAGGCGGCATCGTCGCCCCAGAGATCCTGATCGCCAATATATGGCGGCGGGATGTAAGATTCCAGGTTATCTACGGCTTCGCCATCGCCCAATCGCGCCGGCGAGCCCGTCCGGCATGACATAGATCATCAGGATCAGGGTCGCACCATAGGCCGCCGCCGGGAAGGCCACCTCCGTGGTGGCATAGGCCGCGACATCTGGCAAAAACTCAATCAGCAGGCCACCCAAAAGCGCGGTCCAGACCCCGCCAAGCCCGGCGATCACGGCGCAGGCGAGCAAGATCATCGCAAAGAACACGCCGTAGGTATCGGGTGCAATGAAGTCGGTCAAAAGTCCGGTCAAGCTGCCGGCGACCCCTGCATAGAGCGCGCTGACGCCAAATATCGTCGTTTTGTATAGCGGAAGGTTAATCCCCATCGCGGACGCCGCCTGAGGGTGATCGCGGATCGAGCGCAAGGCCCGGCCGGTCCGGCTATTCACCAGATTGCGGGCCATCGGCAGCAAGATCAGCAGCGCCGCCAAAGTCACCATATGCCACCACTGGTCGTCGCTGAACGGCAACTCAAACGGCGTGCCCGGACGGTCGAGATAAATGCCACTCACACCACCGGTCCATCCCTCGAGATAGCTAGACCGCAGGAATTGCGGCGTCGCGATCGCCAAGCCCCAGGTCGCCAGTAGAAGATGGATCGATCCTAAGCGAAGCGCCGGCCAACCGAACAGGAAACCGAAGAAGAAACAAATCACGCCGGCTAAAGGCACCGCTAAATAAACCGAAAGACCGCCGTCATTGCTGATCAAGGCAGTCGCATAGGCGCCGAGCGCGAAGAACGCCGAATGACCGATCGAGAGCTGGCCGCTCTGTCCAATCAGCAAATTCATCCCGACAATCGCGATGGCGAAAACACCCGCCTGAGTGATCCGATAAAGCGTGTAATCGGCAAGGAAAAGTGGCAACAACAGCCAGAGAAAGGCAATCAGTGCGATTGCCAGTCGATTGGACTTCTTCCCAGGGGCCTTGGGGTGATTCGAACGCATTATATCGGTTGCCGCTGGAACCAACCATCGAAGATGGCGGAGGGTTCCCTGTGGAGGAGATGGCGTCGGAACTATCAACCAGGCCATCGGGACGGACTGAATGAGCCACAGGGACGCGCAAGGCAACCCGCGTAAACGATTCATGGCTCGCCAAGCAGGTAGGGGGTAAGTCCTGGAAACTGGGCGGCCGTGATGGAGAGCTAGGTTTGGTGAAGCTGCTCGGTAGCAACATTCAAACGCGGGGGGTCATGGATTGAACTGGCGTGCACCTCCAGCATTATTCGATGTCCTCGTGTTCCCAGAAACTTCGAATCTATCTTGGCGCCATGGGCATCTTATGGACCTCGCAACAGGTCGATCTGTCAGCCAATGAAAACTATGACACCTGGTTCAGGGTGATCAATCCTCGGAGTATGGTGCCAGTCCTGGTGCTGGATGGGACGGTCCATATTAATAGCAACGATACTATCGCCACCTTGGAGGAAGCATTCCCGAGCCCAGCCCTCTGGCCAACCAGTTGGGTTGCTGAGATAAGAGCGGGGTTGACCGCCAAGAACGCCCTGCATCATGACGGTTGGTGGCCAGCCAGACACCGAAAAGGCCAAGGAACTGGTGTTATGCGAAACTCTCGCCGTAGAGGGGCTACTGTATACACAGTAC
>JAPKDN010001010.1 GCA_028822575.1 Alphaproteobacteria bacterium
GAGGTTGACGTGACCGAGGTGGTTTTAGTGGTGGCGATGGCTCTGTTTCTTTCCCTCGCCGCTTCGATCTATCCATCCTGGCGCGCCGCCCGCATGGATCCGGTAGAGGCATTGCGTAATGGTTGAGGCGGTGGGCTCCATGGAGGCCAACGGGAGACGCGGTGAGAGGCCAGCGGCTCTCGAGTTGCGTGGTGTAGTAAGACGTTATCATCAGGCGACCGAGGATTTGGAAATTCTGCGGGGCGTAGATCTTAGGATAGAACGTGGCGAGATGGTTGCCTTAGTCGGTCCTTCGGGTTCCGGTAAATCCACACTTTTGCATGTCGCCGGTCTCTTGGAGCCACCGACCGAAGGGCAGGTCCTATTCGACGGACGTGATTGTGGACCGCTAACGGATGCCGAGCGCACCCGAATCCGCCAGGTCGGCGTTGGCTTTGTTTATCAGTTTCATCATCTCTTGCCCGAGTTCACGGCCCTGGAGAACGTGATGGTGCCGCAAATGATCCGGGGATTGGACAAGGGCGAGGCTCGGGATCGCGCCCGCCAACTTCTGGAGTTGGTGGGATTGTCTCATCGGATGGAGCATCGACCCGCCCGACTTTCCGGTGGAGAGCAACAACGTGTGGCCATCGTGAGGGCGATTGCTAATGTCCCGGCTGTCATGCTGGCGGACGAACCGACGGGAAACCTCGATCCAGAAACTTCGTCTGACGTCTTCAATCAGCTCCGTCGTATCGTCGAAGCCACTGGAATTGGCGCGCTGGTCGCGACACATAACATGGCCCTGGCGCGGCGGATGAATCGGATCGTTACCTTGGATGGCGGGCGGTTGACCGAGGTGGCCTAGTGTCGAAGAACAGCCTGAAAGCCAGTCAACATCGATTTTTAACTAAATTCATCCACAAGGTCCTGTAGGTAAAGCGGCCTTGTGAGCCACATCGTGTGGTCGTTCTCGTTCTGTCCCTGCTGACCGCGACCATTAATCGTGCGATCCTACATTACGTTCAGGGAGCCTGTCATGACGCACGCCGATTTCATTCATTTGACCGTTCGGACCGCTTATTCGCTCGCTGAGGGGGCAATCAAGGTCAAGGAACTCGTGGGGCTCTGTCAGGACGCGCGGATGCCGGCTGTCGCGGTTTGTGATAGTGGCAATCTGTTTGGTGCGCTGGAATTCTCGGTGACGGCGGCCAAATGCGGCGTGCAGCCGATCATTGGTGTCACGATTAACATTCGGCGCGAGGAAGCAGATGACGCCCGAAAGTTGCGCGTGGTTGGTGGCACCAGCCATATCGCGCAGGCCCCCGACAATCTGGTGTTAATCGCGCAGGATGACCCGGGGTATCGCAACCTCCTCGATTTGGTGAGCCAGGGGTTCATCGAGGGTGATGGTTCCGAGATGCCGCAAATTACGATGGCAGACTTGGAGGGTAAAACCCAAGGTTTGATCGCATTACCCGGCGGTATCCGGGGCGCTGTCGCCCGGCTATTGCTGGATCACCGTAAGGCGGAGGCCGAGGCCATGGTGATAGATCTTAAGCGGCTG
>JAPKDN010001011.1 GCA_028822575.1 Alphaproteobacteria bacterium
GTCGTATCGATGTCGGGAATATGGTTGCTGACCACCTGGGCCCGCGCGAAGACCTGATCAAGGGAAACAAGCTCAACACCCAATTCCAGAGCACGCTCTGGCGAAACCATCGGATCATAGGCAATGACGCGGATCGGATAAGGCGCTAGCAGCTGGCACAATCGCGTCGCAATCTTGCCAAGACCAAGCAGACCGATGGTCTCCCCATTCACGCCACTTCTGGGAAATGCCTTGGCGTCGGCCGTCTTGAGACGTCGATAGTTCCGAGCAGCCCGGAAATAGCCTCGCAGGGACAGCGCACAAGACCGCGGCAAGTGTATTTCATAACTCTCAATCATATGATTCTAACGGAAAGGTGTCTTACCTGGCCCTCATGGAGAAGCTATAATTTCTCCTTTCGTGTCTCGCCGGATACTTCACGTCACGCCGTCACCTAGGAAGCTACCAATGCGCGCTTTAACCGACTCAACCAAATTTCTAGGTAACAGCGATCAACTGCATGCCAGCGCCGACGCGGACGGTTATATCCTCATCCGGAATTTGCTTCCTCGATCCCTGGTGGAGAAAGTCGCTGCTGAAATGGCCGTGCCCATGGCCGAGGCGGGGTGGATACCTCGAGGCGAGCCGCTTGAAACGGCAAGGGCGGATCTCTCCAAATTTTGTGTCGAACCGCAGCCCCCCTTCATGAAAGTGTTCTACAAACAACTCTCGTTACGTTCACTGCACGCCTTGAAGCATCACGAGAACTTGATCGCGGTGTTCCAGGACATGTTCGGCGAGGAGGTTTTCTCTCCGCCGCATTTCGTCACGCGGCTTGCGTTTCCTTACAGGGACGCCTTCGCCACGCCGGCGCATCAAGACTACACCCATTTCGAGGGTAGTCGGCGGAACTGGGCGGCCTGGATTCCTTTTACCGACGTCGACCACGAGCGTGGTGGGCTGGCTGTCGCGGCAGGCACGCACAAGGGCGGCGTCCTAGACATGCGTCCGGCGCTCGGAGCCGGTCAAATGGTCATCGACTCGGACCTGGATCAACTAGACTGGCGATGGAGCCCAATGCAGACTGGCGACGTGCTGATCCACAACTGTCAAACCATTCACAAGGGCCTGCCGAACAACTCGGGCGCGATGCGGGTGTCGATGGATTGCCGTTATCAGCCACTCTCGGATCCGATCGGCGAAAAATACCTCGGCGTTTCGCATCAGATGCGAACCTGGGATCAGCTCTATGGTGATTGGGAAGCTGACGATCCGCTGAAATACTATTGGCGAGATCATGACCTCAAGGTCGAGCCATTTTCCTATCAATGGTACGACCGGCGTGACGAACGCGCGATCCAGATGGGTGAAGCGGGCGACATAGAAGCTCTCGTTGCCTTGGAAAATATTTCGCTGAAACATCGCGACCCCAATGTTCGGTCGAGAGCCGAGGTGGCGTTGGGAAAATTGAGATCGGCGGTGAGCTCGTGAATGTGTAAGCGTACGGTCTGGCCGAACTCGCGGGTTCGGTTTTGATCGAGATTCTCGCGTCGGGCGGCGGGCTC
>JAPKDN010000122.1 GCA_028822575.1 Alphaproteobacteria bacterium
GCCGACATGCTCTACCCCGCAACCAAGGTCGAGCGGCTGGCGGATTTCGATGGTTATCACGCGTTTGGTCGAGCCCTGCGGGCGATGATGTCCGAAGATTCCGAAATTCACCGTCTCGCGGTGCGGATCAGCCAATTGTTGGACTCGCCTTTGGCGCTGCCCAGGTATAAAATAATTACACGGGTAGCGAGTGGAAGAATGGCTTCGTGCTGATTTTACCGGAAACCGGCTGTTATTTGTCCTAGGTCTCCATAGTCGACCATGACCCGGTCGCCCGGCCCCACCGGGAGCGGCACGGCGCAGGTGCCGGTGGTAACGACCTGTCCGGCACCCAAGGTCATCCCGAAACGTGAGAGTTCGTTCGCGATCCAGGTGAGCGCGACCCGAGGATCACCTAGCACATTGGCGCCGATGCCGTTATGGGTAACCTTGCCTTCGACCGATGCCGTCACGCGATGGGCCACTAGATCGACGTCGCGCCATAATTCTGGCATCGCCGGGCCGAGAACGAAATCATGGGTGCAGGCATTGTCGGCGATCAGTTGCGCGGCGCCGGCGCGCTCGAAGGGGTGGAGTCGGGAATCGGGAACCTCGATCGCCGGGTGCAGCGAGGCCACGGCCGCCATGACTTCTTCCGCCCGGTACTCGGTGTCGCGCGGCGGTAGGTCACGGCCCATTCGAAAAGCGAATTCCGCCTCGGCCACCGCCATGCAGTTATGCCCGAAAGTGAGTTCGGCACCGTCCTCGAAGACATGCTCGGCGAGCAGGCGCCCGGCTATTGGGCCGTCGACACCGATGTGCTTTTGCCCGGCCTCACTGGTGGCGGCGATCTTCCATCCCTTGATCGGTTGTCCGCTCATGGCCTCGTAATGTGCCTGAATGGCATAGGCCTCGGAACGGTCGGCGGGCCGGAGCGCGTCGGGCAGGGCGGTTATGACGACGCCGTCTTTCCAACATTTCCAAATCAACTCGGCGGCTTGTTTAGTCTGTTGCTCGCTTAGCATCGCGCTTCCCTCACCAGACTTCGCCATGCGGCCGAATTTCGACATTGAAGCTCCAGGCGCCCTTGGGTTGGTGGGCGATGTGATAGACCTCGCCGGCGATTTCCTCGGGCTTGATGAAATAGTCGTCGGGTTTTTCCGGGCTCCGTTTCCGGGTCCAACGCAGATCGATCACCGCGTCGATGGTCACATAGGCGACGTGGACACCCTTGGGGCCGGCGTCGCGGGCGATAGATTCCGCCAGGATGCGCTGCGCCGCCTTGGATGGCGCGAAGCCGGCGTAACCGCCCCGACCCCGATGCGCGGCGGTATTGCCGGTACAGATGATCGCGCCGCGGCCCGCTTCGATCATCGCAGGCGCGGTCAGCCTCGCGAGATGCAGTAAGGCCATCGTATTGACCTGAAAATTCTTCTCCAGATCAGCCGGGTCGACCTCGAGAAAATTTCCCCAAGCCCCGCCGACGGCATTGTGAACAACGACCGAGGGTGCGCCGAGATCGGCGGCCACCTTGGCCACGGTTTCGCTCAACGCCGGGGTATCGGTCACGTCGCAGGGATAGGCATGAGTGTGCTCGATTTCGCCCTCCAGCATCGCGAGCCGGTCGGCGCGCCTGGCCAGCATCGCCACTTCGTATCCTTCCGCGGCGAATTTACGCACGATCGCCGCGCCGGTACCCCACCCAACACCGGTTACCAGACAGGTTTTCCGCGCCATGATCTTCTCCCGCAATTCCGTCGGTTCAATCTAGCAGCTGATCCGGGGGGCGGGGAATGTCCCCGTGGCTCGCGATCTCAACCTTGATGGAGCGTGCCCGCGCGGCGATAGAGGCGGGCACGGCGTTGGTGGTGGTTCTATACTCACCGGAAATCGAATTGGGATGGGAGGGCACGACCATGACCGACATGACTGGAAAAGTAGTGATCGTCACTGGTGGGGCGGGTGGGTTCGGCCGCGCTTTCACACGGGCCTTTTTGGAATCTGGCGCCAAGGTCGCGGCTTTCGACGTGACCGATGAGGGGCTCGCCGCGCTGAAGGATGAGCATCATGGCGTCAACGAGGACCGATTGATTACGGAAAAGGTCGATATCGCCGATTTCGCCAGTTGTCAGGCCGCCGTCGATCGGGTGGCGGATCGGTTCGGCGGTGTCCACGTGCTGATCAATAACGCGGGCCTCGGCATGGGGTCGGTGCGCGAGGGACATCATGTCGATCTTATCGGCATTGATGAGGTCACTCCGGAAATCTGGAATCATATGGTCGGTGTGAATCTCACCGGGCCCTGGAATATGACCAAGGCCTCGATCGGCTATCTGCGCAAGGCCGGCGGCGCCCGGGTGATCAACGTGACCACCAGCTTCTTCACCATGTTGCGCGGTAAGTTCCAGCCCTATGGTCCATCGAAATCTGGATTTGAATCGATGAGCGCTGGTCACGCGGCCGAATTTGAAGCCGATGGGATCACCGTCAACGTGGTGGTACCCGGCGGCCCGGCGGACACGCCGATGGTGGCCGAGGATTCAGGTTTCGCGCGCGCTGATCTGGTGCAGCCGGAGAATATGACCTATCCGGCGATGTGGCTCTGCTCCCCGGAAGGCGAGGGAATGACTGGCAACCGGTATATCGCGGGGCGCTGGGATCCGGAAAAGTCCGTTGAGGAAAACCGGGCGGCGACAGAGTCGCCCATAGCCTGGCCCGATCTGGCCGGCGACCCGGTTTGGCCCGGCGGGAGGCCGGACGAATAATAATTTTTAGGTTTTGATTAGGCTGACCCCACGCGGGCACGGACAAGGAGAAGATCATGGCGAGCGAGCGGGAAACGGTACTGGTCACCGGCGCGGGCGGCGGTATTGGCCGAGCCACGGCGATCGCCATGGCCGAGGCCGGCAAGAATGTCGTTTGCGCCGATATTAACTTGGAGGCGGCTGAGACGGTCGCCGCGACGGCACGTCAGCACGGTATCGAGGCCATGGCGTTGAAGGCCGATGTCGGCGACGTTGGTGAGATCGACAAGATGATCGAGGATGTCATGGGCGAATTCGGGCGCCTGGACGTGATCGTCAACAACGCCGGTGTTACCAGGGCAGCCTATATCATGGACCTAACCGAGAAGGACTGGGACTGGATGCACCGGGTCAATGCCAAGGGCGTGTTCTTCTGCCTGCAAGGCGCGGCGCGCAAGATGATCGATCAGGGCGGTGGGCGGATCATCAACATCGCCTCGATCGCCGGTCGTGGTTTCGCCGGCACCTCGAACGCTGCCTATGCCGCGAGCAAGGGCGCGGTGATCAGTTTGACCAAGACCGCCTCCCAGCAACTCGCCAAGCACAACATCACCGTGAACGCGATCTGTCCCGGCGTGACCAGAACCGAAATCGTGAACGGTCTGGTCAGCTCAAGAGCGCGGGACGCCGGGATATCCGAGGATGAGATGATGAAGGAGTTTACCAAGGACGTACCGCTTGGGCGCGCGAACGATCCGGAGGATATCGCCGCGATGGCTGTCTTCCTGTCCTCGCCTGGCGCCCGCAACATCACTGGCCAGTGCTACAATGTCGACGGCGGGTTGGTGACCAGTTGACGGTTGGTGGCGGCCTGTTCGATCGACCCTCACTTTCTTAGCGCTTGACCTTCCAGTAACCGGAAGCCCCATGTTCATGCCGTCTACATCGACTGGAAAGCGGCATGGACCACACTCTATCGGCGGTCAAAACGCCTTGTGATCGCGATCCCGTATGCGGCATGGAGATTGACCGGAACGGCAGTGGTCCCACACGCGCGCATCGGGAACGCGATTATCATTTCTGCGGAGAACCGTGCCGCGAGACGTTCTCCAACGACCCAGAGGCGTTTATCGAGAGTATCGACCCGGTTTGTGGAATGAAGGTCGTTCGGGCTACCGCCGAGCACATGACCAAACACGATGACGATGGAGTCTATTTCTGCTCCGAGCGCTGTTTGGCGCGTTTCGTGGCGGCTCCCGACGATTTTCTTGGTGATCGTCCCGAAGCACCGGCGATGCCCAGCGGCACGCTTTACACCTGTTCGATGGATCCCGAGGTCATCCAGGAGGGCCCTGGCGATTGCCCGGTTTGCGGCATGGCCTTGGAGCCTATGGCCCCGACGCTTGATGATCGCCCTAATCCGGAACTTGTAGACTTTCGAAAACGTCTTTGGGTAGGCATGCCGCTGGCGCTGGGGGTTTTTGTCCTGGAAATGGGATCGCATGTCGGCGTTCCCTTCGCGAGATGGTTGGGCCTCGATCTGTATCTTTGGCTCCAGTTTTTGGGAACGCTGCCGATCATCGCCTGGGTCGCGGCGCCATTTTTCAAGCGAGCCTGGTCTTCGCTTGTTAATCGCAGTCCGAACATGTGGACCCTAATTGGCCTGGGGACCGGCGCGGCCTTCCTTTTCAGCGCGGCGGCCGTGGTCGCGCCCGATCTATTCCCCAGCACATTGCACCATAGGGGTGGTTACCCGCCGGTATACTTCGAGGTGGCGGCGGTCATCGTCATTTTAGTTCTCGTCGGCCAGGTCATGGAATTGTCCGCGCGGGAGCGGACCGGAGACGCAATCCGCGCCTTGCTTAGTTTGGCGCCAAAGACGGCGCGCCGGGTAACCGGTTCTGGTGACGAGGATGTTCCCCTCGACGCGGTCATGGCCGGCGATCTGTTGCGGGTGCGTCCGGGTGAAAGCGTGCCGGTGGACGGAGTTGTCACGGAAGGTCGGTGCGCCATCGATGAAAGCATGCTTACCGGGGAGCCCATCGCCGTCGAAAAGGTCGAGGGAACGACGGTGACCGGAGGAACCCTTAACGGGTCCGGCTCGTTCGTCATGATCGCGCGGAATATCGGGTCGGACACCATACTCGCGAAGATCATCGATCTTGTCGCCAAGGCACAGCGCAGCAGGGCGCCGATTCAGGCGTTGGTCGATCGGGTCGCGGGCTGGTTCGTCCCAATAGTTGTTGCCATCGCGGTCTGCGCGTTCGCCGGATGGCTGACCTTCGGCCCGCCGCCATCCTTGGCCCATGGCATTGTAGCGGCGGTAAGCGTACTGGTCATCGCCTGCCCTTGTGCGCTGGGCCTCGCCACGCCGATGTCGATCATGGTGGCGACGGGGCGTGGCGCGCGTTCGGGTGTCTTGGTTCGCGACGCCGAGGCGCTTGAACGATTGACCTCGGTCGATGTGCTGATCGTTGACAAGACCGGAACCCTGACGGAAGGCCGGCCATCATTGTCCAATGTCGTCGCGGTGGAAGGCGCTGATCAGGCTGAAATTCTGTCGCTTGCCGTGTCGCTTGAACGCGGCTCTGAACATCCGTTGGCCGATGCCATTGTCGCCGGTGCCCGCGATCGGGGGATCGCGCCGGAGGACACCACTGAATTCGAAGCGATCACCGGCAAGGGGGTACGCGGGATGGTCACGGGCCGCTCCGTCGGTCTCGGCAGCGCGGCACTCATGCGAGATCTTTATGTGGAACTTGGCGGGCTCGGTGATACCGCCGAACAACTCCAGATCGAGGGAAAGACGGTCATGTTCGTCTCGGTCAATGGCCGGGCGGTGGGACTTGTCGCGGTGACGGACGCGATCAAACCGTCGACAGGCCCCGCGATCGATGCGCTCAAAGCTTCCGGCATTCGCGTGATCATGGCAACCGGAGATAGTCAGCGATCCGCCGACGTCGTGGCCCGTGATCTCGATATAGACGAGGTGCGGGGAGGGCTTATGCCCGAGGAAAAGCACGCGCTGGTATCGGATCTAAGGGAAGCGGGCCAATCCGTTGCAATGGTTGGCGACGGAGTGAACGACGCACCGGCCCTGGCGGCGGCGGATGTGGGTATCGCCATGGGAACCGGGGCCGATGTCGCGATGGAAAGCGCGGGCATAACCTTGTTGTCCGGTGATCTCATGGGCATTGTCCGGGCGCAGCGCCTGGCGCTCGTGACCATGCGCAATATCAGACAGAATTTGTTCTTTGCGTTCGCCTACAACATGATCGGCGTGCCGGTCGCCGCCGGGGTTCTCTATCCTCTGTTTGGTGTACTGCTTTCGCCGATTCTGGCGGCGGCGGCGATGAGTTTGTCGTCGGTCTCGGTGATCGCCAACGCGTTGCGGCTCCGGCGTTTGAAGCTCGACGGTTAACCAGTATCTGTCCGGCCGACCTCGTGGGCTACCAAGGCACCCCGATCTGATCGGAGGGGTTCGCGACCAGATCGGCGAGCTCGGGCCAACCCTCAACGGCTTGCCTGGTTTCGGCGAAATTTTGGAGTTTCAGGCGACCATCGGCCCATAGAGGTGTGCCGTCGATGGTGACGGTCGGGTCCAGCACCATCCAGCAGATCTCACCAGGGGCGTAGGCGCCGCAGGTGTGGATGTGAAGGAAGCGTGGGTTCATGAACACCGTATTCGACCAACGGTCGGGATCACCCGCCGCGTCGGCGGTGTAGGCCGTTCCGGGGTGAATACCCGCGTGCCAGGAATGCACGAAATTGGGGTCGATACCGAAGAGATCGGCGACTCTTTTATAATGAGCCTCGATCTGGCCGACGACCGTGGGGTCGCCCCGAAAACCATCGATCCTGCCGGCGTCGACATCGACGAAGACGGTCTTTTCAATGGCGACCGACGGCGGATCGTAGACTCTTGAACCCGTCGGCGTCAGGAATCGGGCGAGGGCGACTGATCCGGAAAAATCCGCAGCGCCGACGGGTTGCGGCACGCCAAGTGGAAAGCGCCGCACACCGACATCGGCTCCCTCGTCATCGCTCTGGCCGCTCACGCCGCCGGAAAGTGACGTGCCGAGCGAGCAAGTTATTTCGATCCGCTCGGCGCCAACAAGGACGGTATTGACGGATTTCTTCAGTTCGATGAAAGCGTGATGGTGGCCCCGACCATACGGGGACGCGAGCATCTCGATATCCCGGATATAGATCATGACGACCTTCTTGCCGGCGGGCGGTTCGGCGAAGCGATCCTGGTCGCCGATCCGGGCGAAGAAAATGGTGCAATCATGCGCGGCCATGGCCGCCACGACCCGCGGGTCGCGATCGTTGCTCGGCTCGCCGACCTCTAGAAGCGTTGTCGCCAACCCCATTTCCCGGGCTTCCGCCGCGAGTGCCAATGGAGCTTCCCTGTCGTACCAACCCAGACCCGGTTGCTCGTGAATGATGACGAGGCTGTCGCTTGCGTCCAGGTCGGCGCAGTTGATCAAGATGTTTCGCGCGCCTTCGGCGATATCTTCTTTGGTGGTCATTTTCGGATCCCCGCCTGAACACTCAAAAAAGTAAAAACATCGGTCAGAACCGATTTAAAACCATAACGTAACTCCGCGTCGAGGCTCAGGCTGTCGCCGACGCAAAGCGTGAGCTCTTGCTGCCCATATTCGAAAACCGCTTCGCCCTCAAGCGCATGGACGAAGACAACACCGTGGCCGACATAGATTGGCGGCCGAGCCTCTTGGCGTTCCAGGGTCACCAGATGTGCCTCGAATTGCATGTCATGACGACGATGGAAAGCGAGATTGGTGCACTCATGGCGGTGCGTGTCGGCGATACGCACCGATTTGCGTTCATCGCCTTTTTTGACATGGGTAATGTTGGCGTGGCGCGCCGCTGTTTCGCGAAACAGGCTGACCAGGGGCACATCCAGTGCCCCGCTCAGGGCGTCCAATGTCGAAATCGACGGGGAGACTTGGCCGTTCTCGACGCGGCTTATCATGGCGGCCGAGACCTTGGCATGAGTGGCGAGTTGCCGGGCGGTGAGACCCCGGCTCTCTCGAAGATCGCGTAACGCCGCGCCGATGGCACGGCCCGTCGTCTGGGTCAGTTCTGCCGGGGGTTTAGGCGGCACGGGCCTAACGCGCCCGATAGGAGAAGGCTTTCTCGAACCGCCAAATGAGATAGTCGCCGCAGGTAATGGGGGCGTCCTTGATAGCGGCGGTGGCACCAAAAATGTCGCGGGCGTCGATCATCGTGGTCGGGTCTGGATCGAACGCCAAAACCAGGGACAACCGCTCTAGCCCGGAACTATTGACGACCCTGTGCGGTGTTGATTTGTAAGCCCCATTGGTCCAGCGCGATAACAGATCCGCC
>JAPKDN010001012.1 GCA_028822575.1 Alphaproteobacteria bacterium
TCGAAGTTTGAGCGCCCGGTCATCTGGTGTATCAGAGGTCAGGGTGTCAATTATGCCGGGCGCGCGAACCCTGGCAACAGCTTTGGCGGTCAGATGAGCTTCCCAGGCGCCGCTACTATAGTGAAAGTGGTAATCGTAGCTCGGCTAGCACTCTTCGATGATAATCTAGCATGAGGCTATCGCAAGGCGAGTCCATGGCGAAGAGGATGCGGCGTGCGCCACGGCGGAACCACATTTTCGAGGTTTCTCAGATACCCGCGTTCATCGCTATCCTCCCGATCGATCTGATTGCGCCCGATACTTCACGTCTGCCTGCCTATCCCAGAGGGGTGGGGTCGGAAAGTGCCTGAAGGTGTCGCGTGCGCTGTTTACATGAACAGGCGCTCGTTCTTCATGTCCTTGTATAGATGTGCCACTTGCTCCGCGTAGCCGTTGTACAACTGGGTTGGAACCCTTGGCCCGCTCAACGTGCGCTCGGTGGCTTGGCTCCAGCGGGCGTGATCGACCTTCGGATTCACGTTCGCCCAGAACCCGTATTCCGCTGCCTGGATTTCTTCCCAGAACGAAACCGGTCGTTTGTCGGTAAACGTTAAGCGGACGATTGATTTGATGTGCTTGAAGCCGTATTTCCACGGTACGGAAAGGCGCAATGGCGCCCCCATCGTGCGTGGCACTGGCTTGCCATAGGCGCCGGTTACCATGAAGGCGAGCTCGTTGGTCGCCTCTGCCATGGTCAGGCCCTCGACATAGGGCCAGGGATACCAATGTTGCTTCTGGCCAGGGGCCGTGTCCGGGTCGTGGAAGGTTTGCATCTTGATATATTTCGCGGCCGACGTCGGATGGGCGAGTTCGATGAGCTTGGCCAGCGGAAAGCCACTCCAAGGCACAACCATCGACCAGGCCTCGACACAGCGATGGCGATAGACCCGCTCCTCCAACGGCATTTGGCGAATCAGATCGTCTATTCCGACAGTCATGGGCTTTTCCACCATGCCGTCAAAGGTCACCGTCCAGGGCCGGGTCTTCAGCGCCTTGGCCGCGAGCGAAATGCTTTTGTGGGAGCCGAACTCATAGAAATTATTATAGGTGGTGGAATCCGCCTCATCGGTGATCTGGCGGCTGAATTTATAGCGAGGGTTCCGGGTGACTGGGTACAAACCGGCAGTCGGATCCCGTGGTAGGTCAACGATTTGCGTGGCGTTGGACGCCGTCGCCTCATCCCAGCATCCGGCAAGCGCACCGCCCGCGAGCAGAAGTGGCCCGGCCGCCAGTGCCTTGACCAACGAACGCCGATTCAAAAACACCGATTCTGATGTCGCTTCGCGTTCCGCAAGTTCCCAGTGGGGCTTTCGTTTTATTAGCATGTTTACCCTCCGTTTTGACCGATGTCTCTAAAGGAAATTGGATTTTCTTAGCTCTAGGGCAAATCAACGATCCGAGTGGAGACCAAATGACCGGACAGGAACAGGGTCACCGGGGCGTCGATAATCTGTTCGATGCGCTCTCATTCATCTTTGTTGAGCCCCGTGAAGATCATTTTC
>JAPKDN010001013.1 GCA_028822575.1 Alphaproteobacteria bacterium
ACTCTAGTCAAGTTGGCGGAGTTCAAGTAGTTGGCACCGGCGAAAATCCGAATAGCGTTGAAATTTTGTAGCGCGGCGGGCCGACAAGCGCGTGCACTAAACGATGCTTGACATAGAAGAGCTGGCGAACCCCAAACTACGAGTTTTGCTGGTCACCGGCGTTTCAGGTGCCGGCCGATCGACGGCGCTCAAAGCCCTCGAGGACATGGGCTATGAAGCGATGGACAACATCCCACTAGACCTCCTACTGACGCTCTTAACACCGCCATCCTCGACAATTCGCACGCGCCATGGCGCGATCGCCGCCGGGATCGACATTCGAACCCGCGACTTCGATGTCGAGCATTTCATGGAGCGCGTCGCCCCAATTTATGCTCGCGACGACATGCAGGTATCGCTGCTGTTTATGGATTGCGATGATGAAGTCTTGTCGCGGCGTTATAGCGAGACCCGCCGGCGGCACCCGCTGGCAGAAGATCGTCCGGTACGCGACGGCATTCGCATGGAGCGCGAGATTATTGGCGCTCTTCGCGATCACGCGGACCTCGATATAGACACTTCAACCATGGCAGGCGCAGACGTCCGCCGTCTATTGGCTGGGCATTTCACGATTGAGAAAGGCCCTGACCTTACTGCAACGGTGATGTCGTTCTCGTATCGCAAAGGCTTGCCACGTGAGGCGGACCTTGTTTTCGACGTTCGTTTCCTGCGTAACCCGCATTACGTCCCCGAACTTAAAGCATTGTCCGGCATGGATCGCGACGTCGCACGTTACATCGAAGAGGACCCCGCCCTTGACGAGATCATGGGCCGCTTTGACGATTTGCTGCTCGACTTGCTACCGCGCTATGCCGCTGAAGGAAAGACGTACCTGACCGTCGCCATCGGGTGTACGGGCGGTCAACACCGGTCGGTCTTTGTAGCGGAGCGGCTTGCCGACATCCTTGAAGGGGCCGGCCATCCTGTCACGCGACGCCATCGCGACGTGAATACGGCGGGCGGTTAATTTGATGATTGGCGTCGTGATCGTTTCGCAAGGCGTGCTCTGACAGGACCTTGGCCGCTGCTGAACATGTTGTCGGCTCGAAAAACGGCATTTGTGCCGTATGCTGCGATTGGAACAGTGAAGTCGGCCAGTGCGGTAAACACATCAACGACGCCGTTGCCAAGGTTGATAGTAGTGGTGGCGTGGTCATCGGGGCGGACATGATGGGCGGCACGTCTTAAAATCTTGCTATCGCTGAGATGCGGGGGCCCGATGTCGAAGTGATCGTCGCGCTTAATCTGCCGATGTTGTTAAAGCATCTCACCAGGCGCGATAGCACCGACATAGCGGCGACGGCGGTCGCCGCGGAAGAAACGGGTCGTACGCAAATCCGGTGCGCGGTAGCGCCGACAGGCAATAGCTAACTACGGCGACCAGCACGTCAAAGACCTGTCGATTATCAACGAACGCGGTCTATATGCCGAAGCCGCCGCCCGTTCCGTAAAAACGGCCGAGTAATTTGGCACCGAGACCAAAGTTTCGAAGGATGAAC
>JAPKDN010000123.1 GCA_028822575.1 Alphaproteobacteria bacterium
TCGGAATTCGCGAGGATGACTCACCCATCACCAAGGACAGCTCACGCTTCCTGCCTCACGTCATCCTTGATTGATCGCGCGCTCGGGCCTCCCACTCTTCTAACATCATTTTGATTTACCTCCGGCGGCAACCTTGCATGTCCTCAGGGCCAGCCCACTCGCCTGATATTTCTAGCTTGGAAAAGGATGACGCATGGCCCTTAAGATCATCCTCGCCACTTTTGCGGTGGCGGTGCTGATGACTGGGACACCCGCACGGGCTTGATGCCCCGATTCCGATTGTCTGATCGGCGAGCAGGTTTTCGGCTGGCGGCATGATGGTCTAGAATGTGATTTGCGACCAAAGCCAGTTGTTCGTGGAATTCGCGGCCAGCGTCGTCCATATTCATGGGATAATCGGCAGAACCGTCCCTTTGATGGGCTAACCCATCGCTGACACCCAGCAGGGCCAGATCCCAACTACCATTGAAATGTATACGCTTCATGGCGATTTCTCATCGCCCGTTGAGAGGAAAATCGACGGCCTCGCTTGCCTCTATTGGACCAACGCCAAAGGACGCGTCCTCAATTTTTGCACCCATACCGGCGATCATTCATTCAGCGTCAAGCATGTCGAGACAGTGTGGAAAATGCTGATGAAGACGGGCGCGCGTAGGCCCAAATGAGATCGATATGGGCAGCGCCCCCTATTTAACGACCTCAACCTGCCGCATCATGGCCTTATGGGCCCGGCACCGATGGCGCCTTGAGCAAAATGCCGTCTCTATACCACGGGTATAGTGTTGTACCACCCCGACACGACCTAGCGCACGTCGCGCGCCACCAATTACTTGTACAGCGCGCGAATGCTACAGAACAGCGGGCCCGGCGCGCCATCGCCAATCACCCGACCGTCGATCTCGGTAACAGGGGTCTGGGCGCCGAAAGGCCCCGTGACAAAGGCCTCGTCGGCGCCATAGGTCTCGACCAGGGGGAAATTCTTCTCGAAAACCGGGAAACTGGCATCGCGGCAAACCTGGATCACCTTGGCGTGGATGATGCCGAGCATGCAGTAGTCGCAGGTGGAGGTCCAAACCTCGCCCTTGCGGATGATGAAGAAATTCACCGAGTTGCAGGTGGCGACGAACCCGTGCGGGTCCAACATCAACTCCTCGTCGGCGCCACAGCCTTGATCGCCTGGATCAAGGCGACAGCACAGTTCAGCTTGCTGTAACTGTTCAGCTTGGGGTCCTGGACGTCCGGGGCGCTGCGATGGACATCGACAGTGAACAACGTGATACCCCGGTTGATGGTCGCGTCACTGGCGGTCTTAAACTCGAGAATGATGACGATGGTCGGGCCGTAAATGCTGAAACGCAGGACCTGGAACGGGGTCTTCTTCTTGCCCCGGGTAATCATCAGCCAGATGTGCACGCCCTCGGCCATCCCGTTGCACGTCAAACCCGTGAACACGCCCCTTCGAAGCGCGCTCAAACCGCCGCCGGGCAGGTTTTTCGGTGGCTACAGGATTGGCCCCGCCGTAACGGCTTACAACGCGGGCATCTCGTAGGGTCTTGTCAACCAGGGTAATCGCCACTTGAACTCAACCACCATCCGTCAGTCCAGCCGAGGCCCACACTTTCTCTTATTTAAAGTCTATATCGGTGCTTTCATCCATGAATGCCCGATTTAGTCTTGCATCCGCCACTCCAAGTTTACCGGCGAAGTATTACGCTTTGCCAAGATCCGTCTGAACGTGGGTGCCATGGGCCCAAAACTCGACAAATTTTATGATCGCCGCTGGTTTCCGCTCTCCAGCCACTTCCGTCAGCCATTTCACCCCTTTTCCCTATCAGTACCGTCGCGAAACAACGGCTCCATTCGTATTAAACCGAGAAAGCCCTTACCGTTGGCATCTCCGAGTTACGCGCTTCGCTCAAGATGAGCCATCGCCTTGCGTCCAAGCCGTTTATATTCAGCTTTTTCGAAAAGTCCATTATGGGTTTCCCCGAGATAATGCATCGCGATTGCGTATTCACCGCGACGGGGCCATGCCTGACCCAGCACGTGATGCCAAGCCAGGTTCGCCTTCCGGCTTTTCGTAACGAGCGTGCCAGTCTCGTGTCGTCTCCCCTTTGTGAGTAGTATGCCCTGATGATCCAACTTCGCCGTGCCGGGGACGAACGCTAAACCCTCCGTTTCTTGTTGGTGTTCCAAATTCGTCAAATTTTCCCCTTTTACGCGATCTAAATCCACTAGAGAAATTTCCACCTTGGTCAGAGACATCCCCAAGAAGTACATCGCTTGACAGTATCCGCTATTCGCCCCGCCACTGAGCAGAACCTTGCGAAGATTAAGATTCCCATTCCGGATCTCGCCGCAAGCCAGCAGAAATTTTAGTGGGGGCGCCCGGAGTATTGGCCGAACGCACCCACACATATCTTTGAAATGCCATTTAGAACTTTGGGTGATGTCCTAGCGGCTCGACGAACCAGTCAGGGTCGGTACCATCGGACGCGACGCGATCGCACTAGGTTATTGGCGTGTCCCGAGCGTGCGCATCCTTTATCGCCAACAATGAAAACAGGACAAACATAATATCCCGAAGCAAGGGACTAATGATTAAAAAGCAGCTACCTTTACGAAGAAACCGCAGTTGCACGAACTCTTTGCTAGACGCTCCAGCTTTCGCCAGTCAGCCTCCACCCGCCGAGGGTGGACGACGGACCAGGCTCCAAACATTCGGCATCTCCCCCACCGGCACCGTAATCAGGCTCGGCCTGTCCAGGGCCAGATGGCGGGAGAGCACTTCTTCGAGTTGCGCCTCACTTTCGGCCTTCTCGCCTTTGATGCCAAAAGCCTCGGCCATCTTGACCCAATCCGGGTTGGCCAGATCGACGGCGATGTGGCGGCCGCCGAACTGGTTCTCTTGAATAGTTCTCACATTACCATAGGCGCTGTTATCGAAGACCACTACCGTGATCGGAATATTGTGCAGCACCGCCGTTGCCAGTTCTTGCATGGTGAAACCGAAGCCGCCATCGCCAACGGTGGCGACGACTTTGCGATCCGGCGCTCCGACCTTGGCCCCAAGTGCCGCCGGATAGCTCCAACCGAGCGTCGCCTGAAAGCCTGGCATAAAGAAGCTGCGGGGTTGGTAAAATGGCATGCCAAAGCGGCTGAACACCGTAAAGCGGGTGACGTCGGCGAACAACATCCCATCGCGTGGCAGTGCGGCCCGCACTGCTCGGTTATAGCCCGACAGCGGCTCTAGCCCATCAAGCTGCTCGGCGACTTCGGTCCGCACCGCGTCCGCGCCATCCCACAAGTTGGTCCGTCTAGGTCCAAGCGATCCAAGCGCCGCGTCTAGCCGCGAGAGGCCGATCTCTGACGAGGTCAGCAGCGCCACGTCGCATTTGCGGGGTTTAACGATCTGGGTCGGGTCAATATCGATACGCACCAGCTCAACCTCGCCAACCCTGCCCCAAGCAAGACCAGGGGTAGAAAACCGCCGCCCAACGATCAGCGCCACGTCCGCGTTGTCCCAAAGCCGTTGACCAGCGAGTTGGTTAAAGGCGAGCTCATGCTCATCCGACAGCGCGCCGCGGCCGCTGGGTGACATGATCACCGGCGCACCAAGCTTCTCGGCCACCGTCTTCAACGCATCCTCGGCCCCGACAACGCCACCGCCAACCAGGATGATTGGCCGCTTGGCGCCGTGCAGACGCTTGGCCGCGTCGGCGAGCTTGTCGGCATCCGGTTGCGGCGCTGGGCGCGGTGTCGCGGCGGGCAGCGGCGCGACCTCTCCTTGCGCCAGATACTGGTCCGGCGACATCTCGAACAGGGCCACCTTGTTGCGCCCAGAATGGCAATGGGTAAAGGCCGCGTCCAACAGTCCCGGCACGTCGCTCGGCGCGTTCGCCCGCTCCGCCCAATCGACCACGCCCCGGCTCATCGCCAACTGATCCTTTACCTCGTGAGCGATGCCGTAATTCATGCCTACCTGATGCGAGGGAATCTGTCCGGTAATCCCCAGGACCGGTTGGTTTGCAGAATTGGCGGTGATCACCGCCGTCATCGCGTTCAACAGTCCCGGCCCCGGCACGATCGCGAACACCCCAGTCTTGCCGGTCGCCTGAGCATAGCCCATCGCCATGAAGGCCGCCCCCTGCTCGTGCCGCGAATGCAAAACCTTTAGATTATTTCGGCGCTCGTAGAAGGCATCATAAAGCGGGTCGAGCTGAACGCCCGGAATGCCAAAGACGGTATCGACGCCGTTATCGATAAGCGATCTGACTACAGCTTGGCCGCCGGTCATGACGGGCATGGTTGGGCTCCGTGTTGAATGGTTGGCGCACGCTCGCCGGGGAGGCGACTCTGGCGGATACGGGAGGTGGGGGCAATGGGGAGAACGAATGGGTAAACCGACGGTCACAGCATCATCGCATCCTCGGCGAACGTCGGGGTCTACTCCGGTGGCGTTGGCGAGTGACGGGGAGTGGAGCATGCGCTCCTTGAGATTGGCCAAAGCAGCAGCTTTAGCTAGTGGGACGGCTTTTTATCGAACTCCCTTCTATCAAAGCGGACCCGCGCTTCGATTATCGACACGACACTCCGTCCTGCCCGACACCCTCCACCAAAGAGCCAATCCCCCCAAATGCCGACCTTTCGCAAGCCCAGGTTTGCTCTCAGATATCGTCCTTGTGGCGATTTTGCCCTCAGTGGCGCCTTGATGCTGATCCGCCTTGACCTAGCGGAGCTGTCTGGCGACGCTCCTTACCCTGCTAAACCAAGCCGTCGAGGACGTGTCGGATCATGAGTGCTGGAGAGCGTTTGCCCGGAACCCCAGTTCCCATGCATGTTTGGGCGGGACACGAGGGCGTGAATATCGCCGGCGACACCTGGGGCGACGCGAACGGGCCGTTGGTGATGCTGCAACATGGCGGCGGTCAGACCCGGCATGCCTGGAAGGGCGCCGGGGAGACACTTGGCGAAGCCGGTTATCACGCGGTCGCGTTTGATGCGCGCGGCCATGGGGATTCCGATTGGGCCGGAGAGGGCAACTATAGCGCCGACCACATGGTCGAGGACCTCAAATGCGTGGCCAAGGCACTTGGCTCCGACAATCCCATTCTGGTCGGCGCGTCGATGGGCGGGGGTACCAGCCTGGTGGCAATCGGCGAGAAAAATGTGCCCGCCACCGCCCTTGTGATGGTCGATATGGCCCCACGGATCGAGCCAGAAGGCCAGGCCAAGATCCAGGCCTTCATGAATCAAAAGCCGGATGGATTCGACTCGCTGGAAGAAGTGGCTGCGGCGATCGCGAATTATCAACCCCATCGCAAGCGGCCGCGCAATCTGGACGGGCTGGCCAAGAATGTTCGGCTTGCCGCCAATGGCAAATATGTCTGGCACTGGGACCCGGCGCGGCGCGGCAGCCAGCCCGGGGCGGTAGATTATCGGGAAAGACTGAGGCTCGCGGCGGATAACCTGACCTTGCCGGTCCTGTTGGTGCGCGGAGGTCTTTCGGACGTGCTGAGCGAGGAAGGCGCGCAAGCTTTCATTGAGCAATGCCCCCATGCCGAATACGTCAACGTAGCCAACGCCGCGCATATGGTCGCGGGCGATCGCAATGACATCTTCGCCGGCTCGGTAATCTCGTTTCTGCTCCGGGCCGCGCCAATTTAACCCGTGAGGTGTATGGTTCACACGCCGTTGCCAAAACGGTCTCGCCATTCCACCATCGATCTTTGAGGCGAGATGACGTGTCCTTGGGCCTTATTCCCGCCGCGCAATTCGACGGAGGCGTGGCTTGGAATGCCAATGATCGCCATAAGTGAAACCATATGGATCATCGCGTCGCTGGCTCTTGGTCTTATGATTGGCAGCTTTTTAAACGTCGTCATTTACCGTCTACCCCGCATGATGGATGCGCGGGATGATGACATCTTGGACCAGGAGACCGGGGATAACCCGGACGGGTTATCGGCGACCGCGACTCTCTCCCTATCGTTCCCCGGCTCCCATTGCCCCAAGTGTGGGCACGGCATTCGCACGATCGAGAACATCCCAGTTCTGAGCTATTGCTTTTTACGTGGCCGGTGCGCTGCCTGCCATCAGGCGGTTTCAAAGCGTTATCCGATCGTCGAACTGCTCGGCGCGGCGGGTGCCGCCGGGTGTGTCTGCGCATTCGGCCCGACCTATCAGGCACTGGTGGCGATGGTATTCGTCTGGTTTACCATCATCATCGCTTTCATCGACCTAGACCATCTGATGGTCCCGGACCCGCTTTCAATTCCTCTCGTCTGGATGGGCCTGAGCGTCAATGCTTTCGGAATATTCGCCACGCCCAGCCAAGCTATTCTTGGAGCGGTTTCAGGGTATTCGGCGCTCTGGGTGGTTAATGCCATTGCGGCTAGGGCACTGGGGCGCACGGCGATTGGACAAGGTGACTTCAAGTTATTCGCGGCGATTGGAGCCTGGCTTGGATGGCAATCCCTTGCACCAGCGTTACTGATCGCTTCGGCGATCGGGGTGGCGACGAGCTATTTTCTGATTTGGACGGAAAGGATGAGTAGGGGGCAACCGATCTGCTTCGCGCCATTTCTACTGATCGCCGCCGTGGCCGTCATGCTGTCGGATGGCCAGGTGGCGATTTTGATCGAGGCGCTTCTAACGCTTTAATCACCGGCCATGCCGGGGGCGAGTTGGCGGACCGGCACGCTCCAGCTGTTCCCCATCGGGACCGCGACCCACGCCATTCGACACGCAATGGCGCCTATTGTTGTTCGGGGGTCGGGTCGCCAGGTTTTGGAGCCGCGTGTAGATCAACAAAAGGCTCGGGCTGTAACTTTGTGGCATGCACCGAAGATTCTCTTTTCCCATCTGGCATGAGTCACCGGTAGTAATTTTTTTGCCCTTTCACGGATATGATAACCGACTCCTCTACCCGCAGGTCTTTCAAAAAACTCTCACGGTTTTCTTGCCAATGATTAAACGCCCCCTGGAGTTCGGGATCCGAGCCTAAATCGCGAAACTCGGGTTCGGCCGTCTCAATGATTTAGCGTTGTACCGGATAAAACATGCCGATCAGCTCATCGGCCTCGAAGCAAAACAGGGCAGCCAGAGCGCGTGAATTCCACGTTCATCGTGAAGGTACAGGGACCCTAATCGGTTTTGATCACTTCGGAAAGTGGACGCAAACCATCTTGCATGACATTGGCCCAACCGCTGACAAACAGGTCGTATCTGGGTTCCCGCTTGAACAACGTGCGCTTGTGGAAGGTAAGAATGCCGCTTGCAAAATGGCTGATCAGCAAAACTGATTCTCCAGAGTCACCACTAATCTTGACACCATCAAGAGCGTCAGTGCCGTCCCTCTGTGCGCTGAACCCGACAGGGACAATAATTTCCGCCCATACACATTCGCGATATTCAGCGGCAAACGCCGGCAGGCAAAGGACTGACGCGTGTCATCCATCCATTGCCGCGCACCCGGCGGCGGCCTGATAAGAGGCGAAGCACCACCGGTGGGCTAACAAATCACTTTAATGATATCGCAGGGTTTTCCCCTCTAGGGTTCACAGGTAAAGCTATTATGTATCCAAAAATGTTTGGATCGCCGAATGTTCCCAATACCCGTAAAATTCAGTAAAATTGCACCTCACCGCTGATATAATATGATCGTCCAATGGAAACATTAATTTTTAGAAGAAACTTTCCTCGCACGTCCCATATTTTTCCCATAGAACATCATGGAATAAAATGTGACCGATATACTTCGCGCGCAAGCAGTCCTGCATCAGGACATGTCGGTACGTTTTTCCCTTGAAACCCCGAAGGCGCTTGCCCTTTTTTTCGACTCCACACGCCGCCTTGGAAATCTCCGCATACTTGACTACAAGAAACTCTGTCGGCCGGGTGGCGGAGATATAAAAAATCGTTACATTCGGGAGTGCTTCAAAAACTCCTAGTCGCGACTCATCGGAGCGACCAGAGTTATAGATCTCGAGGACGTCATCAAAATATAGCGCGTTCCAGGCGGTTATCCGTCGGTTCCGGCATAGCATGAAACCGACATCG
>JAPKDN010000124.1 GCA_028822575.1 Alphaproteobacteria bacterium
TGGACGAATCCCGGATAGAACGGCTGCCAGCAATCGCCGAGCTCACAGACAATATGGCCCATTTAATCCGCAGACTTGGGGCCCTCCGCATACCGAAATTGAAATTCAAAGAGGCTGCCGAGTAATATGCTCGATATTACCGTGCTTATGCTTGGTCGGGACATGGGGCCGTTAGCCTGGGCGGGGGCCCCTTCCCAGCACGCCAGAACAAATTTTATAGCTGCCAATGATTTTGGCACATGGTTTGCTTTGGCTAAGCGCAAGGAGGATACCCATGCGCTGGACAAAAACATTCGTCGCGGTGATCGCGTTTTTCTCGGTCACGACCGAAGCAATCGCACTATCAGATCCGGAACGACGCGACGCCGCGCTTTGCGAGGCCGGAACGCGGAACGCAGAACGCGCAGAACTGCTACCCCAGGGCTTGCTCGCCGCAATCTCGCTGAAGGAGTCTGGTCGCTGGGACGGCGGTGCTAAGCGCAGTGTTCCATGGCCTTGGACCGTTACGTCCGGCGGCCCCGGCGAACATCTGACGAGCAGGGAGGAGGCCCTGACGAAGGTCCGGGATCTCCAAGCACAGGGCGTGACGAATATTGACGTCGGCTGTTTACAGATAAACCTGCGTTACCATCCACACGCGTTCGAGGACCTGGAAGCGGCCTTCGATCCAGCCAAGAACGCCGCCTATGCGGGCGCACATCTGCGGCAGCTTCGTGAGGACCATAAATCCTGGAATAAGGCGGTCGAGCGCTATCATTCCAGCAACCCAAAACGCGGTAAGGCCTATCGCAAAGCCGTCTATCAGCTCAAATATGCCGTCACCAAGGCGCGTATGATCACGGTGCGAGAGACCGCGACCCTAACTTGGAAAGAACGCCAGCAAGCGCAACGCAAGGCACATGTCGTCGCCAAAAAAACTCGATTGAAGATCGCCACGAACCTTCAAGAATCAAAACAGGTGCAGAAAAAACGGCTTCGGGCAGCATTCGAGAAACGCAGGGCCAAGGTTTTCAAACGTTGGGAAGAAATGATGAAGAAACGGCGCGAAGCGGCCAACGGCAAGCGCTCCTGAAAACTGGGTCGGTGCACTGTCTATCGCTGCTTGGTTTCCAATTCCGGATGTATCCACATAGGAACTTCTAAGCGCGACAATGCCTCCCGGCCTCGAACCACATCGGTGAGCTTCTCGGCCATCATGATGGTTAGCGCGTTAAGATTACCACTAACGATCAATGGCATGATCGCGTCATCGATCACCGGAAGTTCTTCGACCCCATTGACACGGCCACCCGTCGTCCTCGACTGCTATTGAATCCTAGCCCACGCGGCATGTGCAAGATGGTTGATAAGCGCTTTCACCGCGGCCTCGAACGAAAGCGTTGACCTCATCGCTGGAACGGACTTGCGCCCCAGGGGTGAGTTCATCTCCACGAAGCTTGTCAAAAGCCAATTGTTCACTGATTTTCCGCCTGAGACCTGCCGCTGCTCGCATTTTCGCGCGATCGCACTTCGTCATCATATAGTTGAACAGAACTTCCGGCACTTGCCATAAATTGGCCGATTTGAGCCTGAAATGGTCGAGGCTGATGGTACATTGGAGCAACATGGGTCTGAAATCAACGGATGTCACGCGGTTGGATCGCGTCATAATTCATCGCGATGGCTAAAAAATGGTTCTGCAAATCAGGATGCTCGAAACCCGTGCATGATTGGATGAAGCCTCCAGCCTCGAGGTGACTGTTCATCGCATAGCCGGCTGATTATTGGATGCATAAAACGTTTGCCAATCTGCATCCGGCCACACCACTAAGGCCCTGCTCAGTGGTTTTATTGAGAGTAAGTAACTACTCAAGCTCGCCACAAACGACGCCGAGAGGCCGGCGCAAATGACATTGGAGAAGCTAGCGATCAACGATCTGTTTGCTCAAGTGTTTGGTTATGAAAGCAGCCGCGGCGCAAAGCCAGGGTCAGGGACGATCCTGGAATTTTGTTGGGTAGCGGGTTTGCCTACCAAAGAAAACTTAATGGTGGGCAACACCCTAGCCGGACGGGGCGCCGGTTACCGGCTGGTTGTGGCGGTCCTAACAGGCGCTTCCCAGGAGAGTCTAATGGCTCCGCTCACCAATATAGCCTTGCCGAGTATAGCTGAACTGCCAAAACTACTAGTTTGTTAGGTCGCTCCAACGCTTGGTCTTGTCTATTTACTCGCCAGCCTTTGGGCCGTCCTTGAGCTCGATCAGATCACCGTCCGTGTCAACTCGGCCCAACTCGGTTCGATAAGGCGATAGGCCATGTGGATTGTTTCTGATCTCATCAACATGGCCGTGGTCCCAAGGTCGGTAAACGTTAAAAATGATGCGTTCCCGGACCCACTGCTCATTCACCGCCTGGGATCGGAAAACCATGAAATGGACCGCGAACACCAGAGACCAGACGACCATCACCCAAAACGTTGACCAACCGTCGAGGAAGAAAAAATCCACCACCAACATACCCCCCAACCCCACAAGGAAACCCATCTGGTGCAGCCGATAGGTCGTCAAAAGAGTTTTGTTGATGCCATCAAGAGTCATGGGGCGATCCCAGTTTCACTCAGAAGAGGCGGCGGCGCGTTTTGTTCGCCGGCGCTCTACGCGGGAGCATGTTATAAACGCGGCAGATCATGATCACCCGCCACATATAGTACAGCAGCGCTAAATCAATGGCGACCAACACCACCTGATCTATCAAGACCATTTTCTTGGGGAAGCCCAAAAACAGCAGGGCTAGGATGACGACGACCGGCACGCTGGCGGTATAGATCGCGGCGTAGAAATTCTTCACCGTGCCTACCAGAACCGCAGCCGAAACGATGGTGAAACAATAGATCGCCGCAGCCTGCGAGACGCCGTATGGCGCTTGTCCAGTAATAGAAGTAAACGTCGCAATCCCAAACAGAATCGCTAACATGATCGCGAAGAAGAATAGCTCGCTATCGGCCTGACTGCGGCTAAGATTCGCTACCTTGATGAAATACGGGGTGGTTTCATCATCCCAAACATAGCGCTTTAGAAAGTTCTGTAGTTTGAACATGCGCGCCCACTCCCAGTGCTTCGGCGGTCTTGAAACAATCGGGGCGTTCGACGAAATCCATCGAACGCCCCCATTTGCCTTACGCGTCGAAAGGCCGTCGAAGCCCTTCGCCTATCATCGGTTTACCTGATCGCGCCGGACTCAGCGTTGCCGCCGCCATCACGGACAATTTTCTGCGTCTGGTGCATCAGATCGTCTTCGACCGACAGGGACATATCAACAGCCATGCGGTCCTTACCTTCGAAGGAATCGCCATCGCTTTCCGGCCATTCTATGGTCATCAGCGCGTACCGCATATCCGAAGGCGCCGTTAGGCAAAGGAAGGATTGCAGCCAAATCGAGAGCCCGGCGATCATCGCGACCAACAAGCCACACGTCAGGATCGTCTTGATAATCCAGCGATGCGGTAAGCCAACCTGAGAGGCCGATATCTCACTGATTGCCCATGAGTCATAGGCAAACTCCGAAGCAAAATACATTACGACGAACGTATAAGGGATCATGAAGAACGTAGCGCCCAAAAGCTCCAACCATGCCTTGCGACGAAAGGCCAGATGCTCGCGGACGACATCGACACGGACCTGGGTGTTCCAAACACAGCCAAAGCCCAACACTAGAGCGAACAGAGCGGTGTGAAGATGCCACTCGGTTTCCTGAAGCAAGGTCGACTCGAACAACTGGCCCAGACCGATATTCTCGGCGGCATACTTCAGATCGATCTGAATACTGCCGGTCTTTCGCAGGCAAACGTCATAGACGGTAACCAGGATCATCGGCACGAAGAGCAATGATGCCCACCTGCCGACAAAATCTACGAAAGCCTTAATTTTGATATTAAAAGCGACCAGCGCCTCGGCGACACCTCGGCCGATTAGACGACCACCAGGTATATCACCGCTTTTAATGGTTTCCTCGGAAGCCATGTTCAATTTCCCTTCTTAACCGTGCACGTAGTGCATCAAGGACAGCGCGACGTTGGGGAACGCCAGCACGGTGACAACACCAAGTGCCTGTAGGATCACGAAGGGGATGATCCCCTTATAGATCGACTGTATCTTGATTTCCTTTGGCGCAATTCCCTTCATATAGAAAAGCGCGAACCCAAAAGGTGGCGTTAAAAATGACGTCTGCAAGTTCACCGCCAACAGGATGATAAACCAAAACTTGATGTCCTCCTGAGCGATGTGAGCGCCAAAATCCAAGCCCGCGACGAGAGGCGTGAAGACTGGCAACACAATCAACGTGATCTCAAGCCAATCCAGGAAGAACCCAAGGAAGAACACGATTCCCATGATCAGGATCAACATGCCCCATGGGCCCAGGCCGGCCTTCTCGACAATCAAATGCTCGACCACATCATCACCACCCAGCGAGCGGTAGACGTAGGCGAAGCAGGTCGCGCTGATCACGATAAAGAAGATCATCGAAACCGTCTTAGCGGAGGTATGACAGACATTAACCAGCACCCCCTTACCAAGGCGCCCGTTCACGATCGCCAGCAATGTCGCGCCAAACGCGCCAACCGCGCCAGCCTCCGATGGAGTCGCCCAACCCAACAGGATCGAACCCTTGATCAACGAGATCAGGAATACTGGTGGCAGGAAGCTACGGGCTATCAAAGGGCCCATCTCGTTCCGTGGCACGTTCAGCAAATGCGGTGGTAGTGGCGGCGCCAACGACGGTTTTACCGCCGAGATCGTCGCCACAAAGATCAGGTAGAAGGCCGCCAAGGTAAGCCCCGGGACGACCGCCGCCATGAACACGTTACCGACCGAAATGGCCATCAAATCGGCCATGATGATCAGCATGATGCTGGGCGGGATGAGGATACCCAAGGTGCCAGAGGCAGCGATCACGCCACAAGACAGCGCGTGGCTGTACCCCTGACGCATCATGGTCGGCAGAGCCAAGGCTGTCATCATAGTAACCGAGGCGCCGATAATACCTGTCATCGCTGCCAGGATCGTTCCCATGACGGTAACGGCCAGGGCCAGTGAACCCGGCACTCGCTTCAACAAGACCTGCACACAGTAAAGCAGGTCATTGGCGATGCCGCTGCGTTCCATCATCACACCCATGAACACAAACGCCGGCACCGCAACGAGAACAAGGTTCTCCGCAGCCTGACCCCAGATCCGCGGGATGAAGTTGAAAAACTCAATCAGCGAAAAGCTGTCAAGGAAGAACCCAAGAACACCAAACAGCATGGCCAGGCCGCCGAGGATGAACGCCACCGGGTAGCCCGTGAACAAGAGCAACGCCAAGGTGATGAACATGACCATCGAAATGTATTCCTGGCTCACATACTGCAGCGCCTCCGCACGACCAATTTTTTCCTCGACCATCAAGGCCCCTGAGAGGCTATAGGCAGCAAAGCTCGCCAAAACGACGACTAACGCCAACAGCCCAAACATCAGTATGGCGACTTTGGCCTCGCCTGAGCGTCCATCTACGCTTGAATCATCCATTTAACGTCCCTCGTCCCCAAGCCCACGTCATAAAGTTTGAAACCAACCCCTTGCCCTCAGGCTTGGCTGGCCTCATCTCATGATCTCGTTGGGTCACGTCTAAGTGCCCCTGTTCGCGCGGCCCCCTGGCAATCAATGCCACCCCAGCCTTAGCGCGCCGTAAACTACGCGACTATCCCGCATGATACAATCCCGTCATCCGTGGAGCCTATTCCTGTTTGTTCCAGTGTGCGCCCACAAACTATGGTTCATGGAAGTCACGGCCGATCGATCAGACACGCGATCGTGACCATTCTTGCGCCGCCCGCAGAAGTTTAGTCGTAAGCCACGTGCATCAACCACAGCGCCACGTCCGGGAACGCCAGCACGGTGACCACGCCTAGCGCCTGCAGAATCACGAACGGAATGATTCCCTTGTAGATCGACTGGATTTTAATTTCCTTGGGCGCGATTCCCTTCATATAGAACAAAGCGAATCCGAAGGGTGGCGTCAGGAACGACGTTTGCAAGTTCACCGCCAAAAGAATGATGAACCAGAACTTGATGTCGGCGTGGGGAACGTGGGCGCCAAAATCCATCTGGATTATCAACGGCGTGAACACAGGCAGCACTATCAATGTAATCTCAAGAAAATCTAGAAAGAAGCCTAGAAAAAACACTATCACCATGATCAGGATCAGCATGCCCCATGGGCCCAGGCCAGCCTTTTCGATGATCAAATGCTCGACCACGTCGTCACCGCCCAGCGAGCGATAGACATAGGCGAAACAGGTCGCACTGATCACGATGAAGAAGATCATCGAAACCGTTCGCGCCGCGGAATGGCATACCGAAACCAGGGTCCCCCTGGACAGACGGCCGTTGACTAGGGCCAGGATTGTCGCCCCGAACGCACCGACGGCGCCAGCCTCAGAAGGCGTGGCGAATCCGAAAAGGATCGAGCCCTTGATCAACGAAATCAGAAAGACCGGCGGCAGGAAGCTGCGCGCCACCAACGGGCCCATCTCGCCCTTGGGAATGTTGAGCAGGTGGCGCGGCAGGGGTGGCGCAAGGCTTGGCTTGAGCGACGCCAGAGTAGCGACGTAAATCAGATAGAACAGCGCAAGAGTCAAGCCAGGCACGACCGCGGCCATAAAGACGTTACCAACGGAGATCGCCATCAGATCCGCCATGATGATCAGCATGATACTGGGCGGTATGAGAATGCCGAGGGTTCCGGACGCCGCGATCACGCCGGTGGCCAGCGCATGGCTGTAGCCTTGCCGCATCATCGTCGGCAGCGCCAACGCGGTCATCATCGTAACCGAGGCGCCGATGATGCCGGTCATCGCCGCAAGAACCGTACCCATAACGGTAACCGCGAGCGCGAGCGCGCCAGGAACACGGCGCAACAGCACTTGCACGCAATACAGCAAATCGTTCGCGATGCCGCTACGCTCCAGCATCACGCCCATGAACACGAAAGCTGGAACCGCGACGAGAACCAAGTTCTCGGCCGCCGTGCCCCAAATCCTGGGAACGAAATTGAAAAACTCAATGAGCGAGAAGATGTCGAGCCAATAGCCGAATATGCCAAAAGCCATCGACAAACCGCCTAGGATGAACGCGACCGGATAGCCGGAAAACAGCAGCATCGCCAGGGTCAAGAACATGGCGATCGAGATATATTCCTGAACCACCTGATAGACGGCCTGGCCTCGGGCGACTTGGTCCATGGCCATGACATTGCTGGACTCGTAGGTAACAGCCGCGATCCCGATTGCCAGGATGATCCCGACGAAAACAATCATGATGGCCACGACCTTGCCTTCGGACGACGGATGCCCCTCGGTCTCTGATTGAGCCATTTCTTCCACCCTTGCTGATATTCCGCAGGCTCTATACCACTCGCCGCCATCGTGGTGAAGGATCACTGTGGGGGTATCACACGTGAGATCGCTTCGATTGAAATGCGCGGGTCCAAGGCACGCCCCACCACTCCAGGGTCTATCACGCCGGGTCCAAAAAAACCGGGGGCCCCGAAGGACCCCCGATCACTTTCTCCGGCCTCGCGTGAGATACGCGAGAGCCCTTAAAAGTTGTTAATCGATGTAGGACGCTTTGAGTGACTGAGCGTCGCCCCAAAGCTTGTAGACCTTACGGAAAGCAAGGTAGCTATCGGCGAACTCCTTGAAGGTCGCGTCCGCGGCGGACTCTTCCTCCAGAACTTCACGCCATGCTTTCTCGAAAGCACCGAGCTGTTCGTCGCTCCACCGGCGGTTGGTCACGCCATACTTTGTCTGCATGTCGAGCATCGCCTGCGGGTTCATCGCCTCGGTCTCGACCCATTCCGTCAACATGTTATGACGGCAGCCGACTTCCAGCATCGTCTTGTAAGCATCGGGAAGCGCGTCATGCTTCGGCTTGTTCACCAGAAGCTCGCCAACCGAAACTTGCTGATGCCAGCCCGGATAGTAGTTGTTCTTGGCGATCTGATAGAAGCCATAGTCCTTATCGATGTTAG
>JAPKDN010001014.1 GCA_028822575.1 Alphaproteobacteria bacterium
CTGTGGTTGGTTTGACGCGGTAATGGTCCGCCAGGCAATTAAAACTGCTGGAATAACTGGGATAGCACTGACGAAACTGGACGTCCTCGATGGCTTCTCGGAACTGAAGGTCTGCGACGGCTATATGCTGGACGGAGAGCGGGTCGACTATTTCCCGAGCGGCGGCCGCGCTCAGGCTTCGGTTCGTCCCATCTTTCGAACGCTCGAAGGATGGTCTGAAAGCACACGAGGCGCCCGTTCATGGGCGGACTTGCCAGGGAATGCTGTGAAGTACATTCGACTAATCGAGGAACTGATAGACGCGCCGGTAGCGATGCTATCAACCAGCCCGGAACGCGAGGATACAATTCTGGTGAAAAACCCATTCCTGGATTGACGTATTTGGCCCAGATGAGCGACCCGGGGCTGACTTTTCAAGATCAAAGTTGGATCGACCATCCCCTGCTTCATCGGTTTGCGCTACAATCTTCGCGCAGTCCACGCCGGCCCGGAGATTAGGTTATGGCCAAGGTTGTTCTAAAGGACCGGTTCGAGATCGACGACTCGATCCCGCTCGAGGCATACGACTCGCCAACCGCGAAAGCCTTCAAATGTGTGGGTCAAACGGCGGAGTATGGGGAGCTTGTCGCGCTTGTGTGTGACCCCACGATTCCAATGCGCTCGGAAACCATGGAGGCTTTGCGCGGTTTTCCAGGTATCGGCTTGCTCAAATTCATCGATTCGGGTGTGATAAACTGGGCCAAGAACAACAAACGACAACCAGCCATTATATTTGATCTGCCTGGAGGCGGGAGGGTTTTCGACAATATGGCCTCGGTCATCAAACCTCTGAGCGACGACCAATTGATCGAGGGCTTCCTGAAACCGGCCGTGAATACTTTACGAGAATTGTCAGCTCGCGGTATCACCCACAGGAATATTCGCCCAACTAACCTTTACTACGGCGATGCAAGCGGGCGGCTGATAATGCTTGGAGAATGCGTGTCGGCCCCCCCCGGCTACAATCAACCCCTACATTTCGAATCGCTGGAATGCGCCATGGCGGATGAGACCGGGCGCGGAGGGGGAAACATAAGCGATGATCTCTTCGCCCTCGGCGTGACACTGCTCTGCCTCCTGATAGGCCGCAACCCTGTTGCGAACGTTTCCGATCCGCAGCAATATATTTTCGATCGGATCAATCTCGGCTCCTATGCCAGCATCGTCGGCGTCCATCGCATTCAGATGAACATGACGGAGCTATTGCGCGGTCTGTTGACCGACGTCATAAGCGAACGGTGGTCCGTACACGATGTCCAACTGTGGCTGAGTGGTAGGCGCCTCACCCCGAAACAAATCAAACTCCCCCCCAAAGCGGCCAGACCACTTACGATCGGCGGCATGAACCATGAAAACGTTCGATCCGCCGCGCATGGCCTCGGTCAAAACTGGAGCAGGGGTGGTGAAGTCGCGCGTGGCCAGGATTTCGAAAACTGGATTCGCCGCAGTCTGGATGACGAAACCGTGGCGGAAAATCTTAATCGTATCGCGG
>JAPKDN010000125.1 GCA_028822575.1 Alphaproteobacteria bacterium
ATAGAAGGTTGGATCAAACCCCTCCAGCACGACCATTCTCTGAAAGGCCTCGAACCCCATGCCGCGATGGACGTCCAACCAAAGCGTAAGCTGATCAGTGAATTTCAGGTCAGGTTGTGCCCAGCAGCCGGTATTTACCATGCTTCGGACCAGATCGGGACGCTGGATCGCGATCTCTTGGAATATACAAGCGCCGATTCCAATGATACCAACGAAATGGGCACTGGTGATCCCCAGGGTCGAGACCAAGGCGATGACGTCATGGGCATAAAGGCGCGTTGTCGAGGCAACGGAGGGGTCGTCGCTGGATTGTCCGATTCCGCGATGATCGAAGATTACCACCTGATAGCGGTCGGAGAGCCCGCGCGGCAAGTGACCAACGCCCCCGTGGCAGAAGGTCCCCCAACCTCCAGAACAGATTACCGGCACACCTTCGCCGTGGACCTCGTAATACATGTCGTGGTTGTTCACGTTGATGACAGGCATAGCGGGGAATCCAGTCTAGGCGTTTAGCAGTTTCTCGACACCGGCGGCGATTCTGAGAAGGTGCACGTCACGGCCAAGTCCGGCCATAAGGTGGAGGCCCACGGGCCGCGCGCCCGCGGCGAGTGGTATTGGGAGAGAAATACCCGGACACCCTGCGAAATTCGCCGGTGCCGTGAAATCAGCCTGATTGACCGGTACCGGCGTATCAAAGGCAAAGGCCTGATGTGGAGCGCCGGGCCCGACGATCCCATCAACATGGTCGAGAATGCCGGCAAAGGCGGCGCCGATATGCTCGACCTCGCGCAATGCCTTGACATATTTAGACGCCGTGACGGTCGCGCCATAGTCAAGCATCGTCCGAAAATCGTCCGAGAAAGCCTCCGGTCGTGCACGCATCATCGCCTCGTGCGCGACGGCCCCCTCCACCTCCGAAATGATCAAACCAGCGCGCCGCGCCGGTGATGGGTCATAGTTCGCAAGCCGGACCCCTCGGATTGTAACGCCCGCGCTCCGAAGCCGGTCGAGCGCCGCTTGGTAAGCGTCCAACACGTCGCTTTCCATATCCGAGTCATCGATGTTCTCGATTGCCACCAACCCAACCCTGTCCAAGGCAATCCGCGCATGCGGCAGATCGATCAGCATCGCCGTATCCTCGACCGTGCGCGCCATCGGTCCGACCGTATCCAGCGTCGTTGAAAGCGGCGCAACACCGCCATTGGGCCAGTGCCCGCGCGAAGGTTTCAGGCCGACAATCCCACAATACGCCGCCGGCAGTCGTACCGAGCCCATTGTATCTGTTCCAAGCGCCCCCGGGCAAAGGCGTCCAGCCACAGCGGCGCTTGACCCACCGCTGCTGCCGCCGGGCGTATGACCGGGCGCCGCCGGATTATCCGCCCGTCCATGGTGCGGATTGTTCGTTGTTGCGCCCAAGGCGCCTTCATGCATGTTGGTCTTGCCGATCAATATCAGCCCGCGCTCCCGCAAAAGCGTAACCACGCCCGCGTCTCGGTTCGGCATCAACGACATTCCAAGCCCATTCGTTGTGGGCTGGCCGACGACGTCGATATTGTCCTTTAGGGCGATAGGTATGCCATCCAAAGGTGACATCGGCGCCCCTTCACGGCGGCGGGCGTCGCTGCGCTCCGCCTCACCCAAAGCCAAGTCACCCGCGACATAGATGAAGGCCTTGAGTACCGGGTCGTCGGCATCGATACGGTCAAGACACGCCTCTGCCAAAGCGCGCGAAGTCAAAGCGCCCGAAGCAAGCGCCCGGGCCGCGTCGGCGATGCCGAGATCGGCGGGATTGCGATCAGCAGGGCTCACGGTGTCCATCCAGGATAAAACCGAGGAAAGTCTCACAGTATCTGTATGCCCCACTTCGCGGTCCCTGTCGAATAACCCACCATCAACGTGGCGATGGTGTTGAGGGCTCGCATCGGGGCCGGTTAATGATACGATCGATCTTCTATCGCAATCCCCCGGAGAATCAGCCTTGACCAATCGGATCAACATCAAGATCACCCGGACCCAACCCTTCGCCGAGGGAATTGAATTCGGTGAGACTGGCGCCTACGAACGCCTGGATGGCTGGGCCCACTTCCAAGTTGATCCCAACGCGCCGGCCCAGGCGGGCATAGTCGATTTGGACAAGGCGCCCATGAACACGGATGGCCTGGTCGAATGCTCTACCGAGATCTGTATTCTGCGACCGGTGGATGCTTCGCGGGGCAATAGCCGGATGATCTTTGACTATGGCAACCGAGGTAACAAACGCCTGGTGCAGTATTTCAACGACGCGGTCGCCTCCAACGATCCGATAACCGAGGCGCATGCCGGCAACGGGTATCTGTTTCGGCGCGGCTATACCGTTGTGTGGGGCGCCTGGCAGGGCGATCTTTTGCCCGGCAGCGGACGCATGACACTGCAGCTTCCCGTCGCTCCGGTGACCGGCCTGGTGCGGACCGAGTTCATCGCCACCACAACCGACCAGACCACTTTCCCACTCAGCGGTTGGATCTCCACCAGGAGCCATCCAACGGTCTCGCTGGACACCACGAAGGCGCGGTTCACCCGGCGGCGTTATCCCAGCGACCCGCGCCAGGACATCGCCCCATCGAGTTGGTGTTTCGCCCGCGTCGAAGGCGGCGAGGGGATGGATTTTCAAGGCGCCGAGAGCGCGGTCGTCACATCCGATACGCATATCCACATGCCCGGCGGATTCGATCCGGGTTGGATCCACGAGCTGATCTATACCGGACGCGACCCTCTGGTCATGGGCCTTGGGCATCTGGTGGTCCGGGACCTTGGAAGTTTCCTGAAGTATGACAGGACGCCAGAAAATCCCCTCGCCGAACACCAGATAGAGAAGGCCTATTGTTTTGGGCGCTCTCAGACTGGGCGTTGTATCCGGGACGCGATCTACCGAGGCTTCAACGGCGACGCCCTGAACCGCAAGGTCTTTGACGGGGTACTCGACCATGTCGCTGGCGCGGGCCGGATGTGGCTCAACCACCGCTTCGCCAACGCCGTAGTGCCGGCGGGCCAGCAATACGAAGATCACGACAATATCTCGGACAGCTTTCCTTTCGCCTATGCCGAAAGCACCGATCACCTCACCGGTCTCACCGACGCGATCTGCAAGCGACCGGATACCGATCCCCTGATCATGCACACCCAGACCGCGACCGAATACTGGCAACGCCGAGGTTCCTTGGTTCATACCGACAGCCTCGGCAACGATCTGGGTCCTCCGGAAAACGTGCGAATCTATTTCTGGTCCAGCGCCCAGCATGTAGGTGACCCAAGACAAGGCGCGCCGAAGCGGGGCGTCACTCAACATCTGGGCAACGTGGTGCAAACCTCGATGCTGTTTCGCGCCATGTTGGACAGCTTGGACGCCTGGGCGACTGACAACACGTCGCCGCCGGACAGCCGCTATCCCGAGCGCAGCGATGGTTCCCTTGTCACCTTCGATGAATGGCAACATGGGTTTCCGCGTATTCCAGGGCATACCATCCCAAGAGAACCCAACATGCTGCCACTGTATGATTACGGCCCGGACGCGCGCGCTGGCGTGCAAACCGTGATCCCGCCGGACCTGCAAGACGCCAAGGGGTACGCAGTGCTCGTCCCAATGGTCGACGCGGACGGAAACGACGTACCCGGGGTGCGCCCACCCATGGTTCAGGCGCCTCTTGCCACCTATACCGGTTGGAACCTTCGGGCCTGGCCTTTCGGCGTTGGCGCCATGCATGAGTTCAGCGGCTCAACGGTTCCCTTACCGGAAACCGAGGCTGTCCGCGCCGCCACGGGTGATCCCCGAGTATCGATCAAGGCTCGTTATGGCAATTCCGACGGCTATATCGCGGCCATAGAAAAGGCGGCGCGTGCCCTGATCAAAGACGGCCTGATGCTGGAGGAGGACCTGGAACAAGCGATAACTCTCGCCCAAAATTGGGGCGCGCCTCGACATCAGGTAAGGCTATAAACAGACCGCTACCAAAGTCTTATATTGTCGTAGATCCGGATATTGACCTTGGCCCGCATACCCGGTGTCAGGTTCGGTGGTGGGTTTTCGACGGTAATTCTAACCGGCACCCGCTCCACCCCTCCGCCGAACTGGGAGCCCGAACTCATGGTAGTCACCCCCATCTGAGCGGTGGTTATATTGCCGATCCGGGAGACCTTTCCGAGGAAATCCTTGAACGGATAGATCTCGAACTCGATTACCACTTCCTGATCCAGACGAACGTGGCGCATTTGACTCTCATCAACATAGGCCTCGATCCAGAACTGCGCCGGATTATGCAGCATGACGATAGTCACGCCATCCTCAACGTACTCGCCCTCATAGCGATGGATCCGCCCGACAACTCCATCTTTTGGTGAATAGATCCGGCGTTTCTTTAGCGCCACTTCCTGGAGGCGGATATCATCCTTGATGCGGGCTTGCTCGACATTAGAAATCTTGATTTTTTCAAGGAACACATCAATCTGCTGGGCTGTGGACTTGAGCTGATCATATTCCCGCTTGGCAACCACGATGTTCGCCTTGGTAATCGCCACCTCGCCCCGCAAAATCAATGACTTGTCTTTCTCGGCGTTGAATTTTTCCTCCGAGGTCAGGCCCTTCTGCAAAAGAAACACAACCCGCGCCAAATTCTTCCGAGACAAGGCTCGACGATCTAGGATCGACGCGTATTCCTGCTCAATTGCCCCGACCTTCCCCAATTGCGTTTGGAGCTTAGACTCTAGCTCTGACTCGAAAGCCTTTTTTTCTGAAAGCAGCCGACCCTGTTCACTCATCTTTAGACTAAGGTCGGTCTTGAGGGCCTCCAACCCGAGACGGATCTCGTCATCCTCCAAAAGGATAACTTCTTGGCCGGCGCGAACCGGACTGCCCTCTTCCACCAAGACTTTTTTGATCTGACCATTCACCTGGGCGGACAGATTTGTCAGCTCGGTTCGAATGCGGGCATCGTTCTCATAGACATGAGTGAACCAGTATAAGGTCTCATAGCTGGCCAGCAATACCGCGCCGACCAGCACACCACTAATCACCACCTTCAATGTCTGTTTCAGCGCCAATTCAACGTCTCTTAACTCTAAAGGCGTTTCCGACCCAAACCCCACGCCATCGCCAAACCGCCAGCTTCTGAAAGCATCAACCGGTCTTGGTTCCGCGTGGCATATGTGGAATACAGTTAGTTATCTATTCAGCTGACGCTATCAGCAAAGCTGGCATCGATCAACACGATGGCCCAATCCGAGACGAGACACCGCATGGAAGATGACGTTGAGCAGCGCGACTGAAGACCAACCATCCGCCTCCCCGATCCGGACTCTAACCCGAGACGGAAACTTTCTGTGCATCTGGATACTAGGCGGGCTGACCGGCGTTGTCCGTTGGTTCCAACTCCTCGCCTTTGGCGTTTACACATTCGAGGTCACCGGATCGCCGTTGCTGGTTTCGACAATTCCAATCCTCTGGATGCTTCCGTTGACCCTGCTGGGGCCGGTAATTGGCGTCGTCGCGGATCAAATCAGCCGAAAGGTCCTCCTCGCCGGTTCCATCACCATGATCATCGCCGTCCAGGCGGGCATGGCATTCGCCGCGCATGAGGGTGTGCTCTCCTATGAGTTGTTGGCGCTCGCGTCGCTCCTGAGCGGGCTGTTCTGGGCAACCGACATGCCGATCCGGCGACGCCTGCTGGGAGATCTTTCAGGCGGTCATGTTTCAACCGCGATGGGATTAGACTCCGCGACCGGAAACGCAACCCGCATGGCCGGCCCACTGCTCGGCGGCGTCGTGCTGCAAATGGTCGGTATGTTCGGCGTTTTCGCCCTTAGCGGCGCTGTCTACACGGTTTGTCTGGCGTTGATGCTGATCGCCCGCCTACCGGACAGGCTTACGCCCGCCGCCGCACCATCATTCTTGCGCGATCTCGCGGGCGGCGTTCGCTTCGTGATCGGTAACCGACCACTCAGGCGTATCCTTATCATAACCATTATCTTCAATTTATGGGGATTTCCGTTCACCTCGATGATCCCGATTATCGGCCGCGAGTATCTCGGCCTCTCACCCTTCTATGTCGGGGTAATTTCCAGCATGGAAGGCTTGGGGGCCTTCGTTGGCGCGATGCTGGTCGCGACACTGGCAAAGCCGGAATTTTTCTTCCGGATCTATCTCGGTGGCACCCTGTTGAACCTGTCGGCTATCGGGTATCTCGGCCTTTTGACCTTCGTCGCTGGTGGCCCGCACCACTCGTTTTTCTCGGTCTCAATGGGGCTTATGATTACCGGGATCGCCAGTGCCTGTTTCGCAGCCATGCAGGGGACCTTGGTCTATCTCGCGGCCCCGCCAGAATTCCGGAGTCGCGTCTTGGGCGTCCTTACGCTTTGCATCGGAACCGGCCCGATCGGGTTTTTTAATGTCGGTTGGATGGCCGAGCAATTTGGCGTCCCGGCGGCGCTGGCGATCATCTCCGCCGAAGGGTTATTCGCGCTGTTGGTGCTTTGGATCTGGGGCGAAAGCCAGGAACAGGTGAACACGCCGCGACCAAGCGAGATAAAGTAACGTCTATTTCAATTCCGTCACCCTTAACGCTGCGATCCGCGCCGCCGCCGCCGCGCCGGCTCGATTGACGAGATCCAATGCCATTTGATCAAAGGCATTGGGATTGTCTGAGGCTAGGACAAGCGAGGCAATCACTTCTCCTTTATCACGCAGAGGCGCAGCCAACATCGACCGCATACCGCTTTCCAAAACCGGCCCAAAACGCGGGAACCGCCTTAAAAGTTTCACTTCATCGCCACCCACAAATATACCGTCGCCGGCGGCCATCGCTGCCTCCACGACTGTTCCATCCAGGGTTCGCCGATGCCCGGCCGCCCGGCCTGCAACATTCTGACCCGTTACATATGCATCGATGAACATATGCTCGGCCGCGTTGATAAGCCCGATGTTGAAGCGCCGAAAATGAACGTCGCTCCCGAGCCATCCAGAGAGATAGTCGCCCAATTCTTGGATATTCACCATCCCCGCGATCGCGTTATGGTCTATTGCCCTAGCCATGCCTAAACCGTGCACCAACAAGACCGGTGATGCGCCTCTGGGTCATGGCTCTCAGCCATTGAAATTAAGCTCGTTATCCCAAACCTGCTCGGGCATCGGTAACCCGGCGAAATCTTCGTCATGCAGGGGCCTATCAGGCGACAAGCCCAGCGCATCACTCAGCACGAGCATAATCTGGCGCGTATGCTGGCCGGAATGCCAGCAGGTCCGCTCCAGCACCTCATGTAGGCTAACATCACCATAGTAAACCTTGCCCGGTTGGTCGAAATCAGTAGTCTTGCCCTCGCGTTCCCACCAGGCCCAAAGCCGCTCGCGGACCTGCACGCCATAAGCCAAAAGATCATCCTTGCTAACCATCTCAGGCGGCAGGATGCTCAATAATGACTCGTAAGTGTAGGGAGCATCATGCTCCACCCGGTTCAGAAATACGTCGGGAATGTTCATGACGTGGAAGGCAAGCTGGCGATAAGAGCGTGGCCGTTTTGGTAACATCGTGTCGAGCTTGTTCTCCGGCACCTGAGTTGCGAAGCGCACAATCCCAAGAAGAATACCGTCTAGCCGCGTCAGCATTTCGACAGGAGCAAGCATCTTCTGCTCCCTATAAGAAAACCCAGCGATCCGCGCGACGTCGCGAAATACCGCGCCATTAGCCCAAGCCTCGCCTCGAGCGACGATCGGCACCAATCGAAGACCAAGGGCGGCCAACTCCTTGAAACCATCGTCGTCATCCAGGACATTGACCGAGACGAACTCCTGGTTATGGGCGATCAGGAATTCCTTGGTCTTCAAACAACTAGAGCAGCCAGGCTGCCAATAGACCTTGAGCGGGGCTTGTTCGGTGGTCGTAGCGGTCATGGTTTGGCTCCTTTTGGCGCGGGGCTTCGCCGCGCACACTCGAAAAACCGTCGTTCTAGGCAGGGTTCACCAGCACAGGAGGCATCC
>JAPKDN010000126.1 GCA_028822575.1 Alphaproteobacteria bacterium
CCCAAAGGTGACGCGGGAAAATCTCGACGCGATCCTCGGCAAGCTCACGGGGCTGGGTATCCCGGTCCTGTTCGCCGGCATGCGGGCGCCGCCGAACCTGGGAGAGGAATACGGCGCGGAATACGAGGTGGTATTCAAGGGTCTCGCGGCGAAATACGACGTGGTTTTTTATCCGTTCTTTTTGGACGGTGTCGCTGGCGATCCGGGGCTTAATCAAAAAGATGGGATTCACCCGAACGCCAAGGGCGTGGCTGTTATCGTGACGCGTATTCTCCCGGCGGTGTATGAGGTCATGGCCCGGATCGCCCGGTGAGACGGCTTTTCGTCGCGATCGAGATGCCCGAGACCGTGGCGGCGCAGCTCTCGAAGATGCTCTCTGGCATCCCGGACGCGCGTTGGGTGGCTCCCGAGAACTTTCACCTCACACTTCGCTTTATTGGCGAAGTCGACGACCGCGTGGCCGACGAAATCGCCCGCGGGCTGTCGCGGCTTAGGGTGCCGAGTTTTGATCTGGCGCTGGACGGTTTGGGTTATTTCGAGACCCGTGGGCGTTTGCGGGCGGTCTGGGTCGGCGTCCGAGCCGAGCCGGCCTTGGCGGCGTTGCAACGCAAGGTCGAAAAGGAGGTCGTCGCGGCTGGGTTGCCGGTCGAGGGGCGCAAATTCAAGCCTCACATTACCTTGGCGCGATTTTCCAATACACCAGTGGCGGTGGCGGGTTCATTTTTGGCGGCGCACGGTGGTATACGATCCAACGTGTTCGCGGTGGAATCGATGGCGCTGTTTGAAAGCACGTTAGGCAGTGGCGGGCCGACCTACCATACGGAGCTTGAAGTCCCTCTCATGCTCATGCCGGATTGAGCGTCGGGCGCGTCGCCACCCCAAGTCCTAGCTCAAAGGTGATCGCGCCCGTGCCTTTGGGGGCTGGAAACCCCGGCCCGGGGATGCGACCTTGGCAGTATGTGTGGCGCTTGGCTCCCGTTCCTGATCGTAGTATCAATCGCCTTCTGTGCCGGAGTGTCGTCGAGAAAGGCGCAGATCCCGGTGGACCTCGAACTCGTGCTGGCGGTGGATTGCTCGGCGAGCGTGGACAATCGTGAGTTTGAATTGCGAGTCAGGGGTATGGCGCGCGCGTCCCGTGACCCCAGCGTCGTTAAAGGCATTCGTGGTGGACCCTACCGAGCCATCGTGGTGGCCGTCGTGGAATGGGCAAGCACGGATTCCCAAATTGTCGATATCCCCTGGACGATCATCGACGGGCCCGAGGCCGCCAACCACACGGCCGCACTGCTCGACACCACGCCGAGGGCGATCCAGATTGGTGCCACGTCGATCTCAGGAGCCCTGCGATTTGCGGCAAGCCTGTTTGGAAACAATGGCTTCGACGGCGTGCGCCAGGTCATTGACCTTTCCTAAGACGGACGCAACAACCAGGGTGCCGAGGTAAAGGTCATAAGGGACGACGTCACTAGCCGGGGCATCACCATCAATGGGCTGACGATTCTGAACGAACACCCGACCCCCAATTATTATTTCAAACAAAATATTAGTCGCAGAGTGGTTTGGTTCGTTGAGATATCCAACGGTTACAAAGCGCACTCTGGCGCTTTCCCGCGAAAACGGATCAAGGAAGTCACCAATGTTCCAATCATCGAAGTCTTCGCGCCGAGCCGGGGAGCGCGACTGACGTCGGTTTGGCCTTGGCAAGATGACAGGGCCGCGACTTCGATAGATAGGCCACTTTTAACGGGCCGACTCGAAGCCTTCGAGAACGGCCACGAGATTGGCGCCAAGGCTGTCGGAAATGTAGCCACCCTCCTGCACCAACAGTGTCGGTGAACGGGACCCGCCGAGCGCCGCTCCGATGCGACGGAATCCATCCGTTGTGATCGATAGGAAAGCCAACGGGTCATCCTTCGAGGCATCTAGGCCTAACGCGATGACCAATACGTCGGGATTGTATTGTCGTATCGCATCGATCGCGATCCCGAGAGCCACCAAATAGTCATCGTCGCCGGTGCCGAAGGGCAGCGGATGATTGTGGTTGAAGCCGACACCAACGCCGACGCCCTTCTCGTTCTTGTAGCCGGCATAGAAAGGGTAATAGGAGCTTGGGTCGCCATGCAATGACACGGTGAGCACATCGGCGCGCTCATAGAAAATTCCTTGGGTTCCGTTGCCATGATGGACGTCGACGTCCAGAATCGCTACCCGTTGCGTGCCTTTATCCAGGCAAAGTTGGGCGGCGATCGCGGAATTATTCAGGAAACAGAACCCACCGGCTTGATCGCCAAAGGCATGGTGCCCCGGGGGGCGGCATAGTGCGTAGGCGTGGGCGCCGGCGTCGCCGGCGTCGCGCTGGTCCATCAGGAATTGAGCAGCACTTACCGCGACATTGGCGGAGGCTTGGACGCCTTCCCAGGTGCTGGGACCGATTGGGCAAGCGGTGTCCGCTTGGTAGTGCCCGGCCAAGGCCACTGTCGCGACCGGCGCCGCACTCATGTTGCGGCCTGGATGCACGTTAGGAATGATCTCTCGACCGGGATTGGGAAGCGCGCTCCACAACTCCCATGCTTGTTCCAGAAAGGTCAAATACCCGGCATCATGGACCGCGCGAACGGGCGCCAGTCCGTGGCGATCCGCCGCGATCATCTCGTGTCCTGCTTGCTCGGCTGCAAGTTGCAGGATCTCGGCGCGCCTGGGCTCTTCCGGACATTGCATGACCTGGCCTCGGGCAATGAAGTTGTTGGGCGAATGACGGACATGGTCCGGACAGTGATAAACTCGCATGGGGGACGTTCCTAAAAAGCATGTAACGCCGGCGACACGCCGATAAGAAAGGCGTGAGCGAATCACAAAACCGCCCACATTAACAGAGCCCTGAGGATACGCGGTAATCCGATGCTAGGCCAATGAAGTCGGATTCGACCTTTTGTGATGGCAAGGGATGAAACCACCGAGGTCTATAATTCGAAATGTCCCAAGGCCGCGCCCAACCTGGCCCGCTTTTGAACGTCGATTGCGGACATGCCGCCAAAACGTGAAACCGCGGGTCCGCTAAATAATAGTACTCCGGCGATATTTCCATTGGCAGCTAGATGCGACAAAACCCAGAGACCGATCTCTCAGAAGACTGGGTGTCTAATGACCGTGATCATCCCGCGCGCGACCTTAGGATCATCACCTAGCGTTTCTTCTTGGCGAACCGCGGTTGGGTTCGCCCCTGTATAGCCGCAAACCAAAAGAATTGAGGAGATGGGCAGCGCCAGGTTCGGCATCTAGGCATTCCAATCCGCTTGCAGCCAGATCTTTATGAGGGGAGCTGCCCTTTAGGCTAGCAGCATCTTGATAAAACCGCAGGCGGCCACGAGCGAGTGAATACTCTTGAATGGAGCCCCCCCGATCGGCCGAGCGTATTGTGGGTAACCCAAGAAGGGAATGCCCGCCAACGAACGAGATGACGGCAAGGAAAGTGCTTCCATCGTCCCGGTCGTAAATTTAAGGCCCTAGACGCCCAAATCCGGGGTTTAATCTTGCTCTGGCGTTGACGTAGCCAAGCTTTACAAGCATATGGTCGCGCCATGACCAAAATGAAGACAGATCAAGACACCCTCAAGGCTACCATTCGGCTAATGCTGGATGAAGCTGGCATGGGAAAATCCATTGCACCAACGGCGATTGCCAAGCGCGCGGGCGGCGACCCGACCAAAACATCCGCGTGGCGGCCGCTGCTGCGCAATGTGGGGCGGGCAGCCGCGATGCTGCAAGCTTCGGGAGAGCTTTTGGCGCTGCGTAAGGGCAATCCGGTGGATATTAAAGAGGCCAAGGGTATTTTACGCTATACTTTGCCCCCAGTGGAGGATCCACAGGATGAACCCGCCGCTGTGAGCCCAGGCATCGAAGATCCATCCTCCACTGAATAGCTGGCTCTAGATCTCGGGCACATCCCAACCGCGGCGCCGGCACGCGGCCTCCACCGTATTGCGCAACAGAACTGCGATCGTCATGGGGCCGACACCGCCCGGTACTGGCGTGATCGCACTGGCGACTGCCTTGGCTTCGTTGAAGGCGACATCGCCGACCAGGCGCATCTTGCCCTCTCCGCGCTCCGGCGCCGGAATACGGTTAATGCCAACATCGATGACGACGGCACTCTGGCCAATCCAATCACCCTTGATCATCTCAGGTCGACCGACCGCCGCGACCAGGATATCCGCGCTCCGACAGACCGCCGGTAGATCCTTTGTACGGGAGTGCGCGATTGTCACGGTGCAGCTCTCGCGGGTCAGAAGCGCAGCCATTGGTTTGCCAACGATGTTAGAGCGTCCGACAACCACCGCGTTCTTACCGGAAAGATCTCCAAGGCGTTCCTTAAGCATTAAAAGACAGCCCATTGGCGTGCAGGGTACCAAGGCATCACCGCCGGTGGCCAGTCTTCCGGCGTTGATGACGTGAAAGCCATCAACGTCCTTGGCCGGATCGATGGCGTCGAGCACTGCTTGTGGGTCCACGTGATCGGGCAGCGGGAGCTGAACCAGGATGCCGTCGACATCTTCATCAGCGTTTAGGTCGACTATCAGCTTCAACAAAGTGTCCTGGCCAGTTTCCGCCGACAACTTATGCGTGATCGAACGCATCCCGCATTCGGCTGTCTGTGTGCCCTTGTTTCGGACATAAACCTCGCTCGCGGCGTCTTCGCCCACCAGTACAACCGCGAGGCCTGGCGCCGTGCCGTGGGCGGTTTGTAGGACCGTAACGGCTTTGCTGACCCGTCCTCTCAGACTGGCCGCAAAGGCCTTGCCGTCGATAATTTCCGCGTCCGCCATGCTTTCCTCACGTCATCTCGTTGCGCCGACCATCCAGCCTGTTTCCTCGTTAACGCGGTGGTGTCACCCGTAACCAGAAAGATTTTGCATAGACTTTTTTAGCCCGTTATCAACTGTATTGATGATACTGCGACCCGACATTCCTTGGCGAGCATGTGTAGCAAGGCTTTGTTCGCGACACCATCTTCCGGCACGGCGATGACGGTGGCCGTCAACCGACGAAGCGACGCCGCTTTTGTCTGCCAGCCCCCTAATTTTATTCTTTGATGCGCCAGATATCAGACGGAGCCCTGCCTTCACACCCTTGGGTGCATCTTCGAACGGCATGGCTCTAACCGAACATCCTCACGAGATCGACAACGACAAAATCTCTGATAAAGATAAGGAGGAGAACCAAAAGGATCGGCGAGATATCAATGCCGCCAAAATTGGGCACGAACCGTCGGATTGGCCGCAAGGGAGGTTCGGTGGCCTTGAACAGAAAATTCATCACCAAATAGACGAAACGGTTCTGGGTATTAATGACGCCGAAATTGATCAACCACCCCAAGATTACAAAAATGAATAGGCACCAGATATAGAGGGTGATAACCGTTTCAAGCAGATTGGCAATGGCAAACATTAGCAATATCTCTCCGGTGCGCAGTGTTTGGGAAACGTACCGTTAGCGAAGCTGCTCGGCAAGCGTCTGTGCCGAGATAGGGTCATCGGTCCGCGCGTGCAAGTGCGATATTGGCACGAGGGCGCCAATCTCGACGGAAAGCGTATGGCCCCTAAATGTAACGATCGAAATGCGGCGGATGGCGTCACGAAGGTACTTTTTTCTAAGGTGTTCGCAAGGGCCGGGGCGAGGGGGCGGCACGGTCGGGTACATCGACCAACAGTGCACAATGCCAAAAGCTGATGTGGATTCACGTGTCGGTTTGGGGATCAGTCTCCTCGTCCCGAACCCGACCAAAGGGATCTCCGAAGCGATCCAGCATTACCTGTTCCAAACCGAGGTTGGAGGCCGCCAGCCAACTTCCGGGGCGGGCCTTGAAAAGATTGTGCTTGGCTGGGGCCTCCGGCTCCGTACCTTCCAAAAGGTCGGTCGCCCCCTTCAACATCTTGGTCCTAAAGCGCACCACCGCCTTGTCCGTTCCCGTCAGGATCTCCCGTGTCCGGTCCACAATCGGGCCCTGACTGTGTTGGATCATCGAGTCTTGTTCGGCCAGACCCTTCACCCCCGTGAAGGTTCGGTGCTTCTGGTCCTCGCGATCGATTTGAAAATTGTTATGGACGTTGCGCACTGGGACATAATTTTCATCTCGTTCACAGACCAACGCGAAGCCGTCATCCAGCTTGCCGCGTTCTTCGTTGCCTAGAGGCCGGTCTGGGTTCCAGGAATAAACATAGCACCAGCATGAGGCGTCATCGATCGGCGCCAAGGTGAAGCCGTGATAGGTCTCGCCCGGCAAGGTCGACGGGCCCGTGCCGTGGGCGGGCATCAGATATTGGGTCATGCGCCAGTATTTTTGGCCGTCGGCCACGCGGGCCGCAGCGACCACGAAGCCGGCTTCGTGCTCAAGCACCTCAAAATGCGGCATCGGATCATCCCGCATCCAGCGCAATCGCTTTTCGTCCGCCTGGCTGTGCGGATGATAGACGGATGGCACCGATGGCGCAGGCATATGCAAGAAGCTGAAATGGGCCGTGTCCAGATCACCTTCCATGATCTGCGCCCAATTGCAATCGAACCGTTGTTTAGTCACGAAGCGATGGGTCGAAGGCACGCAGGCGAATTCTAAGAGCGGGAGTTCTGGCAGGGCGCCGCCCGGCAGTCTCGTCGGGTCGGGTCCGAGGTAGGCCCAGATAGTCTCGCCAAATTCGCGAACTGGATAGGCTTTGGTCTGGACGGTTTTGTGCAGATTACTGTCGGCGGGAACGTTGGGCAGCTCCATCGCCCTGCCATGCCGATCGAACTTCCAGCCGTGGTAGACGCAGCGTAATCCGCAATCCTCGTTGCGGCCGAAGAACAAATGAGCGCCGCGGTGCGGGCAGTGCGCGTCAAGCACGCCAATTGCACCCTCGGTATCACGGAAGGCGACGAGTTCCTGCCCCATGATGTTGACCTTGACCGGTGGGCAATCCGGAACCGCCAGGTCCTTGGCCAGTGCTACTGGTTGCCAGAAACGCCTAAAGAATGCGCCCATCGGCGTTCCTGGCCCGGTCTGGGTCAGCATCGTATTTTGTTCAGCTGATAGCATGGTCCCGATCCTTTCGACGAGCACGCAACTTTCCCGTACCCGGAATCACTAAAGCCTCGGCGCCGGACTGACAACCGAGCATTCAACCCCGATAACCCGAGCCTTGTGCGCGGCCTGGACACAATTGGACCGTGTGTTCGAATAACCGCTGCGGTCGTTCCCTTGCCGGATTGAGATGCTTTGACAATGCCATGCTACGGTGTGGCGACCCGAGGCCACGGCCTGCAAAACATCCATCGTTCGTGTATGATCAAAACCATCATGCCAAGAATTTTCGCCTATTCATTGAGCTATATTAAATTTTTTTAGCTTTTCACTGAAAAAAATATGTTATTTTAGATATTTATTTTTATAAAATAGTAAAATACACGAATTAATTATTATTGATCTAATTTTTATTGGTAACCTTAATCTTTAGATCTGGTTCGTCCAAAATGTTGCCCGGCGATATCATTTTGTTTTATTCAACGCTGCTAGGATCTAATCGATTGGATGACGCTGACACGTTGCCGCCTCCACAATTTGATCACACTGATTACAGTTTGGCCTTGCAAATTCTCTTTCGCCAGCCTTATACATTCGGCTCTCAGACCAAGGTTTTTACGCCTTTTCTGGTCGGTGGGGCCGTAGCTCAGATGGGAGAGCGTCGCGTTCGCAATGCGAAGGTCAGGAGTTCGATCCTCCTCGGCTCCACCAATTAAGTCAAAAGCTTACCTCTCTTTAGTTTTTCCAACAGCTCCAAATTTTACAATTTTAATCTAGAATTTTAAAAACCAGGCCTCATTTCGTTCCGATAAACGAACGTCGAGCCTTTTAATTGGTCCTCAATTGGTCACTACAAAGATGCAGTTCATGCTCGAAAACCGATTAAAAATGACTATGGTCTATGACAATTATGACAGTTCCCCAAAATGGGGACCAGTCACTTG
>JAPKDN010001015.1 GCA_028822575.1 Alphaproteobacteria bacterium
AAGCAATTATTGCCCCTGGCGGGCGCGCAAACAATGTTACAGGAAACGGCGCGCCGTGTATCGAGCAGTAGTGAGCGCCAACCGTCCCTCGTTATCGCGAATAATGACCACCGATTTATTGTTGCGGAACAATTGCAACAGGTGGGCATTTCTCCGCGTTCAATTATCCTAGAACCCGTCGGCCGCAACACGGCGCCGGCGGCGGCCATTGCCGCGCTTCTTCTTGTTCGCGAAGACCCTGATGCGATCATGGCGTTGTTGCCGTCGGATCATGTGGTTTCGGACCAGGTCGGATTTGACAACGCGATGGACCTGGCGTTGAAAGCTGCGAGGGGCGGTGCGCTGGTGACGTTTGGTGTCCCGCCGAACAGGCCGGAAACCGGGTATGGGTATATCCGCTGTGGTGCCGCACATGATACGGTGCCGGGCGCTTTTACGGTCGACCGGTTCGTGGAGAAACCGGACGAGGAAACGGCGCGATCCTATCTTTCCTCCGGCGACTTCCTCTGGAATAGTGGCATATTCGTTTTTGGTGCGCAAAATTATCTCGACCAGTTAAAAAGAACTAATCCTGAAATGGTGGCGGCTTGCGATGCGGCATTGGCGAAAAGTGAACGCGATCTTGATTTCATTCGCCTGGACGCCGAGGCGTTTGAAAAATGCCCCTCGGATTCAATTGATTATGCGGTGATGGAAAGGACTGCTGACGCCGTCGTCGTACCTGTGGATATTGGATGGAATGACGTTGGTGGTTGGCCGGCGTTGTGGGATATCTCCGACAAGGATGAGAATGAAAATGTCGTATTGGCAGACGCCATGCTTCAAGACGTTCGTGGGTCATATTTGCGCGCAGATGATGGGCGACTCATTACGGCCATCGGCCTGGAGGACATGGTTGTCGTGTCCACCGAAGACGCCCTTTTCATCGCGCCTCGCGCCCGCGCCGGTGAGGTGAAGGATATCGTAGAACGTTTAAAGGCGGCGGACCGGAAAGAGGCTGCGCATCACCGTCGTGTCTTCCGGCCCTGGGGGAGTTATAATGGCATTGACGAAGATTCCCGCTTTCGTGTGAAGCGGATTGTTGTTAAGCCCGGCGGGAAATTATCGCTGCAAAAGCATCAACATCGTTCAGAGCATTGGGTGATCGTGCAGGGTAAGGCGACGGTGACACGAGGTGAGGAAGAGTCGGTTTTGATGGAAAATCAGTCGACCTATATCCCTAAAGGCGTCGTGCACCGGCTTGAAAATGTCGAATCTGAATCCCTCCATCTTATTGAGGTGCAGGTGGGCGATTATGTAGGAGAAGACGATATCGTCCGTTTGGACGATACGTATGGGCGCGCTGATAAAGGTTAGGATGATCCCGTCGCAACGGATGCGCGGACCCCTAATTCGGGCGGAATGCCATGGCCCGTCACTCGGTCTCTGCGACCTGGGCGCGATCTAATTTATCTTCAGCCTTTCCGAGTAATTTTTTGGCGGCGGATTGGTTTTGACTGGTGGCCAGTGTTAACCAGAAAC
>JAPKDN010000127.1 GCA_028822575.1 Alphaproteobacteria bacterium
CTGGAATTGGGAGGCGCAAGACAACGTCAACCCCTTGCCGGGTTCAAGGCCCGGTTCATTCTTCTGGACGGGGGCTTGTATCTCGACGGAGATTCCCTTGGTCCGGTTTTAACGCCCGTGCCGAGATGGGTTTCCTCCATAATCACGTGAGAGTGCGGACAGAATCTGATATCTGGCTGGCTGCCCGATGGGTGGATGGCAAAACCCTTGGTACTGGGCGAATGGGTCGCGCGGATGATCGACGGCGCGCCTGCAGAGGTGGCCGCTGTCGATACAACCTCCATCAACCTCTTTAAATTATTGACATCGGCGCTTCGGATGCGGCCCGACCGCAAGGTCATTCTGTCGAACCGAGAGAATTTTCCGATCGACCTTACTAAGGCGCAAGGTCTCGGCGATTGGCTTGATCGGAGGCACACGCTTTGTTTAGTGGCGGAGGATGAATTCCTGGTTACGATCAACGAAGATGCCGCGGTGGTGATGCTGAAGCATACGAACTTCAAGACCGGTCGCGTTCGCGACATGGCGGGGATAACCCAAGCCGCACGCAAAGCGGAGGCGCTGACGTTATGGAGTTTGGCGAATTCCGCCGGTGTTTTTCAGGTGGAGCTTAACAAGGCCGGTGCGGAATATGTGGTCGGCTGTAGCTATAAATACCTGAACGCGGCGCCGCAGGGCGCTTTTCTTTTTGTGGCGGAAAGGCATTAGGTGGACGCCGAACAGCCGTTAACGGGTTGGCTTGGACACGAAATTCCCTTCGCTTTCGATACCAAATACCGACAGGTGGCAAGAATTCGTTTGCTCGTCGGCCGGCGTGTTGTGGTTGGTCGCCTTTGAGACGTCGTTGGAGTTGTTTGAGGATATGGATATGCGACAGCTACGAGTGAGATCCAACGGGCTTTATGATTTGTTTGTGGCCCTGGTTTAGCTGCGGTGCGGGGGAAATGGCTTTGAACTGCCCATCCCTCGCGAGCCGAACCTATAGGAGCCTCTGGCGTGTGGAAGCCAGGTGTCGTTCTCGCATCCCCAGGGTTGCGCGATCATTCATACTCTGATCCAGCGCGGGGTCGTGGTTGACTGCCGCGATACCGACGTCATGTGGTTTGACTTCACGCCCTTGTACACCGGTTTCAGCGGTGTTTTTGATGTCGTGGACCATTTAAGGTGCGTAATGGAGTGCCGTGAGTGAGATGTCGAGGCGTACGAGATGCGGGCATCGGTAACCTGACCGATGTGATCTCGAACGAGACTGAAAAGCAGAATTGTGCGGCGGCCAGATATTCGTTAGTATCCAACTATGCATGCCCTGCGCAGCGGCCGTCGTTGTGCGAACGCGTGGATCGGAGGACTACAATGAAGTCAGCAACAATGTTGAAGACCTTGGCCGTTGGCACGTTTGTCGGCGCCGTGGCCTTCGCCGCCGCAGGCGACGCGATGGCCGCCAAGAAAATTAAATGGAAGATGCAGAGTGCTTGGAGTAGCTCGGTGCCCAATGCCGGCGAGTCGGGAGTGCGCTTCGTTGATAGCGTGAACACGATGTCCGAAGGCAAGTTCGCTATCAAATTCTTCGACCCGGGTGCGCTTGTACCGGCGCTTGAGACCTTTGATGCGGCCTCCAAGGGATCCATCGAGTCGGCTTGGACGACGCCTGGCTACCATGCCGGTCGTTACCCCGGCCTTTCGTTCATGACCACCGTGCCTTTTGGCCCGGCCTTGACCGAATTCGTGTCCTGGAAGTGGTTTGGTGGCGGAAACGAGATCCGTGACCGGGTCTATGCCAAGCATGACCTGTTTGCCTATGACGCCTTTTCGCATGGCGCGGAGACCTCTGGCTGGTTCAAAGAGCCAATCACCGATCTGGCTCAACTCAAGGGCATGAAGATGCGTTTCTTCGGCCTCGGCGCCAAAGTGATGTCACGGATTGGTGTGTCCACTCAGCTACTAGCCGGTGCCGACATCTACCCGGCCCTGGAGCGTGGCGTGATCGACGCGACCGAGTATTCGATGCCGACCAACGACATTAAATACGGTTTCTATCAGATCGCTAAAAACAATTACTTCCCAGGTTGGCATCAGCAGTCCTCAGTTTCTGAATTCTTGATGAACAAGACGAAGTATGAAGGGCTGCCCAAGGCATATCAGGAGATGATCAAGAGTGCGACGTACACGCAGGTCATCTACACGCATGCCAAGGCCGACTCCGAGCAGTTTGGCGCGATGAAGACCATGCAGGAAAAGCATGGTGTGGTAATTCATCGTTGGAAGGACGACCAGTTGGCCGTCTTCGAGAAGGCTTGGCTTGAGGTTGTTGCCGAGGAATCGGCTAAAGACGCTCTTTTCAAGGAGTTCGCGGATAGCTACTACGCCTTCCGCAACGGCTTCAAGCTCTGGGGCGATGCCCAGGCTCTGAAGGCGACCTATCTGGACTAATGTCCGACAAGGTTGATTGCTCACTGAGAAGTGAAAATCACGATGGAGCCGGGGCCCTTGGGTCCTGGCTTTTTCGTGCCTGGGTGCCGGATCGCGTCAGGATCGATGTGTTGGCACTCCGCGCACCGAAGCGCCCGGCGCTAGCGATATGGCCGAACAGCCTATTCGGTGCAGGGCCAAACCGGGAGGTGAGGTTGTATCGGGTTCGGCTAGCCGATTATTGCCTTGTTATCGAGGACGCCTGCAGCTTTGGTTGAAAGAGGCTCCTACGTCTCCGTCCGACTCGCCCGGATCATGCGCTTCGTACCCTTTTCGCGATCATAAACATGAAAATCGTTTAGCATCCTGCCATAGAGATGCAGGCTCAGCGTCGCGGGACGGTCATCGGCGACCCCGGTCTGATGAATATGGTCGGGATTGGGGAGGAAGGTCGCGACCGCGCCCGGTGGGAGCAGGACCAGGCCGCCTGGAGCTAAGCTGATGCCGGCGTCATTATTCGCTCCATCATTGTCGTCGGTCCTTACGAAACCTTGTTCCTCCAACAATCCTTCGACCACGCCAACCACGCCCCAGGTACCGTGATCATGGATTGGCGTCCATTGCCCCGGCCTCCATACGATAGCGTAGAACGATAGAGTGTTGTCATACGACGCGAAAATGAGATTGCGGGTGTATTTTCCAGCCTCGCTATGGCGATGGCTGGGTTCGAGGAAATCAACCGCTCGCTTGGTCAGATCACCCACCACCGGGGCCAGCGCGCGGACAATATCCGCTGGAACTTTGGCCTCTTCGACGATGGTGGCGCAGGTGTCGCGAAAACGTTTGAGAATCAGATTCATGGTGAAACGGTCCAAAAATTATACACATGGACAATATAGTAAATTTATTCCCCTTTAGAAAAAAATAAGAAATATTTGTTCTGTTTTTTTTTATTTAAGACCAAAATTTTCATCAACGTCTCGTGCCCATACCTATTGGCTTCTATCGATTTCTCATTCCGTTGTGCTGACGATTCGATACATTTTACTGGACAGCACGGAGCATTCACGGCGGACCCATCAGGTCGTCGTCAGACGCCCGATCGGTTCCTCTCGGATCGGCCAGTGCACGACTGCCGATAACACGCCAAGCCCAACCGCAATCCACCAAACCATGTCGTAGGACCCCGTCGTGTCGTACATATAGCCACCAAGCCAGCCGCCCAGAAAGCCACCGATCTGATGGCAAAGGAAGACAATGCCGAACAGGGTGCCCATATATTTAGCGCCGTAAATATCACCGACCAACCCAGACGTGAGCGGTACGGTACTGAGCCAGACGGTCCCCATCAGAACGGCGAATACATAAACGAGGATCTCACTCGGAGGCAAGAGGACGAAGCCCGTCATGATCACCGCCCGGCCCAGATAAAGTCCGCTCAAGAGGTATTTCTTGGAAAACTTCCCGCCCAAGACACCTGCGGAATAAGAGCCGACCACATTGGCTAACCCCACCACTGCTAATGCCCAGGCGCCGGTCTGCGCGGTAAAGCCCAAATCCACGACATAGGCCGGTAAATGGATATAGATGTAAGTCACGTGGAAACCGCAGACGAAGAATCCGATGCATAGAAACCAGAAACTGGGATGCGCAAACGCCTGAGCGATCGCCTCGCCGATGGACTGGCTGGGTTCGGTGCCCGGGCCGGGGCCAACCGAAGCCTGGGCCATGCGAAACACATATCCCAAGGGTATTACCGCCAGAATGACGACACCAAATACCAAGGCGAGATTATTCCATCCGAACGACGCCAGGATCTCATGACCAACGGGGAGGATCAGAAAATGGCCGAGCGACCCCGCAGCCCCAACCACGCCTAAGGCCCAAGACCGTTGCTCGGGTGGGAACAACTTATTGACAGCACCAAAAATTATTCCTGTGCCGGTTCCGGAGAGACCGACGCCAACCAAAACACCGACGCCAAGATGAAACATCTCCGGCGTGCTTGAAAACGCCATCAAAACCGTCCCCGCTGCGAAGAACAATCCGCCGACGACAATCGCCCAAAAAGCCCCGAACCGATCGCCGAATGCCGCGGTGAAGGGCTGAGTCACACCCCAAACCAGGTTTTGAATGCCCAACGCCAGTGCGAAAACCTCGCGCCCATAGCCGAACTCCTGAGAGATTGGGCTTAGAAAAATACTGAAGCTCGAACGGATACCAAAAGTGAGAGCGACGATGATGCCGCCGATGATCAAGGCCAGATAGGCCAACCGCATGTCATAGAGCTGGGTTTCCTCCACCATTGGGTGCGGCCCGCTTTCCCGGCTCCTTTCGGTCGACCCAACAAGGGTGTGCACAAGCTCGCGATCGTCATGTCGAGGCGTCGGTACGCCCGTCACCGCGACATGCTCCGCCTCCAACCTCAATGACAACTCGCGGCGCCAGATGAAACCCAAGTCCACACTGGACGGGTCGACGAAAGCCAGTTGTTGGTAATTCCAACTGTTAGTGGTTTCGTCGAAGGCCGCGCCGACGATACGATGGGCCGCGCCACCATCATCCATGGTTCGCCTGGTGAAGCTGTCGGTCAAGACTGCCGGCGATTCCGATTGTTCCAACGTACCCCAAGAATCGCCAGAGTCCCGTTGGAGATAATAAAATTCAAAGCGCTTATTCATAAACCGGGTCACCGAGCTTTCTGGGGCCGCTATCTCTGTTGGTGGGAGCGACACGGTTCAAATCCCCGGCCTCTCCGGCAAACTTACCCTGCCATGGGCTCGCCGCTTGATCGGTATGCCCTAAGCGCATTAGGGTCGCAACATCGTTCGGGGAAGCGCGCGGCGCCACACTCCGTGATCGTAAGATATTCTTGCCTATTTCGCACGAAAGGACCGACACCATGGCAACGCCGAAATACGCTTCGCTTGATGGAGAAATTGTCGCCTGGGCTGACGCGCGGGTTCACATCGCGTCAGCCGGGTTTAAATTTGGGACCGCAGTCTTCGAGGGCCTGCGTGGCTATTGGAACGCGGCCGACCAGGAGATGTACCTGTTTCGGATGGCGGAGCACATGGACCGGCTGAACTTCTCCCAGCGCTTCATGCGTTTCGATGAGATCCTGACCGGCGAGTCCGTGACGGAAAAAACTGTCGAGCTTATACAGGCGAACGGTTTCAAGGGGGAGAACCTGCACATCATGACCACGGCCTATGTCTCCGGCATGGGCGGGCCAGGCGTGTGCGGGCCGATCGGTCTTGCCATCACGGCTCAGGAACGTCCCCGCAGCGACCGGGTCGTCGGCGGCGTAACTGCCCAGGTAAGCTCGTGGATGCGAGTACCCGACAATGCAATGCCGATGCGGGTTAAATGCAATGCCAACTACAACAATGGCCGCCTGGCAACAGTACAGGCTGTGGCGGACGGGTATGATACCGCCATCTTCCTGAACAGCAGGGGCAAGGTCTCCGAAGGGCCGGGCATGTGCTTCTTCATGATCCGCGACGGTGTGCCAATCACCCCCTCGGTCACCAACGACATTTTGGAGAGCATCACCCGAGACACCGTTCTGGAATTGATCGAGGAGATCTTCGGCGTCAAACCAGTGGAACGCGATGTCGATCGGTCTGAGTTGATGGCCGCCGACGAGGCATTTTTCTGCGGTACCGCTTGGGAAGTCACGCCTGTGCTTGGAATCGACCGGGTGGACATTGGTAAAGGTGCTATCGGGCCGATGACTAAACGTCTGCAAGACGCCTTCTTCGCGGTTTCCGACGGGACTAGTGGCACCCATTCCGACTGGCGCATGCCGGTTTACGGTAAGGCGGTGGCCAAGGCGGCGGAGTAACCACTCCGGCTTAGGCGGTTGACTGAATAGCCTGGACGGAGGACAAACGGGGGAAGAAAACCAATGGGCGAGTATTGAACCCATTGCATGCGGACGTGGTGGAATAGGTAGACACAGCAGACTTAAAATCTGCTTCGCGTAAGCGAGTGCGGGTTCAAGTCCCGCCGTCCGCACCATTTTTTGTGAATTCCTCCCCGGCGAAAAAGAATTGTTCCAACGTGGCTCGCATCGATAATTCCCGGGGCCTATGTAATTTTGATGGGTTCTCAAGGATGCCCGAGTGTCTAAGGGGAGGATGTAAGACTGCTTGATCATATAGGTCAAACTCCAGCACACGCCGCCCGAATGTTTCAACGCAACGAGGTACTAGTTTTTGAGGGCTCTTCACATTCAACGCGCTAAACTAAGAGATCGAGAATTTTGCTGAGGCATCCACAAGCTCGGTATCAACCAGGGTTAGGTGGTTGCCCTGTACGCCTCGAACGCGTGCTAATGGGGCGTCAGCTACTTCGCCATTGCGCGCATCGGCGCGGTTATCAATCCACTCAATGCGATGCTGACACCAGCCGAGATTGATTATCTGGTCAAGGATTGCGTCGCTCGGGCCATTATCATGTCTGCCGACAAGGTCGCCTCGATCTTGGGCGTGAAGAAGGACTCTAACGTCTGGTCGCTTGTTTTCTTCGGTGAGGCGACCGAGAGCGTGGTCTCCTTTGATGACATGGTCTTGGGTAAAAAACCTCACCACCGCCTCCGGTCGATGGCATTCCCGAGGCTCTCTGCAACATCGGCTATACATCGGGCACCCCGAGGGCGAGATGCAGTCGCACAAGGCGGTGATCTTCAATGGCGCGATGACCAGCCAACTGCATAAGCAAGGGCCAGACGATGTCGTGGTGAGCGCGCTGCCCCGCCCCCGTGTTTGCGCGAATGTGCTGATGACGGGCATGTTGATGTTTGGAACCAAACTGGTTCTGCACAAACTCTTCGACCGGCCATTTTCATGCAGGATATCGCCTTCCACAAGGCGATGGTCTTCAACGGCGTTCCTGCAATATATATGTTTATCCTGAATGGCCCGGCCCTGGCCGAGGCGGGTCTTAACTGCTTAAAGCGCTGCTAGGTCGGCGGCCAAACCATGCAGGTTGCTACGATGGTGGCTGTGGAAAAGGACCTCAATGTCCCGCTTTATGAACTTTTGGGCATGACCGAGATCGCCGGTTTGGGGGGCCACTCATCCCCTCTATGGAAAGAACAAACACGGCTCTATCGGCTGTGCCATTCCCTATTGCGAGCTCCGCATCGCGGATGCGGAGGATAGATCTATCACCATGCCGCGCGGCGAGGTTGGTGAGGTGATGTTCTGAGGGCCAACTGTGATGATGAGCTATTTGAGTGACGAGGAAAACCCGCGAGACAGTCGAACCCGGAGGATGTCTCTACTCTGGTGATCTTGGCACAATGGACGAGGGCGGTCGTGTTTCCATCGCCGACCATAAGAAAGACGTGATCCTAACCGGCGGATGCAACGGCTACTAGGCGGAGATCGAACGAGTCCTCGCGGCGCATCCAGACGTGGCGCTGGCGGTGGTGGGCAAACAACTCGACGATATGACAGGCGAGATTGCTAACGCTTAACTGGGTTTGAAGTAAGG
>JAPKDN010001016.1 GCA_028822575.1 Alphaproteobacteria bacterium
TACCATCCGACGCCCGACGTCCATTGTCGCCAACGGCTTCCTTTCGGCCAGGTTCAACGATTTCACCATCGCCTCGGCGCTGATTGGCGCGTCGTCGGTTCCGGTACGTAAGACCAGTTCCGCCTCGGGCTCCTTCATACCGCTCATGATGGCGGTTTCCGGCGCCGGGGCAACCTCAGGAGCCAGTGTCTGCGTGGGTTGACTGGATACTAAGGTCATCTGTGGCCGCGGTTTGGCCGCTAGGCCCTCAGCCGCGATACCGGTGGAGACCACCGAAACCCGCATCATGCCATCGAGTTTTTCGTCGAAGGTAGAGCCGAAGATGATGTTCGCGTCAGCATCAACTTCCTCACGGATCCGGTTCGCCGCCTCATCGACCTCGAACAAGGTCATGTCCATCCCACCGGTGATGTTGATGAGTACGCCGCGGGCGCCCTTCATCGACATGTCGTCAAGCAACGGGTTGCTGATCGCTGATTCTGCCGCCTCGATCGCCCGCTTCTCACCACTCGCCTCGCCGGTCCCCATCATCGCCTTGCCCATCTCGCTCATCACGGTCCGAATATCCGCGAAATCGAGATTGATCAGGCCAGGCATTACCATCAGATCCGTCACACCGCGAACGCCCTGATGGAGGACATTGTCTGCCATGTGGAAAGCATCGGCGAATGTTGTTTTCTCATTGGCGATCCGGAACAAATTTTGGTTGGGAATGATGATCAGGGTGTCAACGTACTGAGACAACTCCTCGATCCCCGCTTCCGCAGTCCGCATCCGATGCCCACCCTCGAAATGGAAGGGCTTGGTAATCACGCCAACCGTTAGGATACCTCGCTCGCGAGCGGCTTGGGCGATCACTGGCGCAGCGCCGGTACCCGTGCCACCGCCCATACCAGCGGTGATGAAGACCATGTTGCTGTCACCAAGCTCGGTGATCAACGCCTCCATTGCCTCCTCGGCGGCAGCCTTACCGACATCGGGACGGGAGCCGGCGCCTAGACCTTGGGTAACTGTTGGGCCAAGTTGCAGACGGCGGTCGGCAAGCGACTGGCTCAGCGACTGACTATCAGTGTTGGTGACGATAAATTCGACACCTTCGAGATTAGATCTGATCATGTTGTTGACGGCATTGCCGCCAGCGCCGCCAACCCCGACCACAGTAATTCGCGGTTTTAATTCATTCTCGTCATGCGGAACAGAAAAATTAATAGTCATTTAAACTCTCCGGGTCTTGGCGTTGCGGGCTAGATCAAACTCTTGAACGATTTTCACGGGGCGATTGCTATCCCGAGGCGTTCGGACGACGGGCGGCAGGATCACCGGCCGTCTACGACAGGCGCCATTCGAGGCGACCACCGCATGCAGGGCATGTTTGGTTGTCATTAGAAATTCTCCCTCAGCCATGAGCCGACCTTGCCGAGCATGCCGGCCGACCCCACCTTGTCGACGCGCCCCATCTGAGGAACGTCGAAACCAGGATCAACGGCGTAGGCCAACAGCCCGGCGCAGGTCGAGA
>JAPKDN010001017.1 GCA_028822575.1 Alphaproteobacteria bacterium
CCTTGCCGCCCGCATCTTTCAGGAAGTCCGCCTCGACGGTCCAGTACTCCTGGGGGAGGAAGGCTTCAATCTCGGCTTCACGCGAGCAGATCAGGCGCAGCGCAACCGATTGCACGCGGCCGGCCGACCGGCTGCCGGGAAGCTTGCGCCACAGTACTGGTGAGAGGTTGAAGCCGACGAGGTAATCAAGCGCACGACGTGCCTGCTGTGCGTTGACCATATCCATGTCGATCTGACGCGGATTGGCAACGGCATCACGTACCGCATTCTTGGTGATTTCGTGGAACACCACACGTGTAACCGACTTGCCTTTGACGGCACCTTTTTCCGTAAGCCAGTTCAGGACGTGCCAGGAAATCGCCTCGCCTTCGCGATCCGGATCGGTCGCCAGCACCAGACTGTCGGCACCGCGTAAAGCATCGGAAATCGCTTTGAGCGGTTTCCGGGCGCGATCGCCGGTCTCGTAGATCATCTCGAAGTCTTTGTCGGGGAGGACCGAGCCATCCTTGGGCGGCAGATCGCTCACATGGCCATAGCTCGCAAGGACCGTGTAGTTGGTGCCCAGATATTTTTCGATTGTCTTGGCCTTGGCCGGCGACTCAACGACAACGACGTGCATAGGGCGCCTCTGGAACAACGTGAAAAACAAAGTAACGGGGCCGCAATCATCGCGAAATCAAGGAAATCCTGTTCCCCGGATGCCGTTCGATACGGCCCGCAAGCTCGAGTTCCAGCAACAAAATCTGGGCCTCAGACGGAGTTACTTGGCACCGGCGTACCAGTTCGTCAACCTCGACCGGGGTCGCTCCCAGTGCGGAAAGCACTCTTTCCTGTGCGTCCTGGCTTGCCGGGGGGTCGTCCGAAATCAATTCGAAATCGAAACCTTCGGGTTCGGGGTCACGGGGCTGAATCGGTATGGAGCGGCCGGGTTCTCGAAGGAGGGATAGAACGTCTTCGGCACTTTCCACCAGTGCCGCACCGTCCTTGATCAGGCGGTTAGGACCTTTGGCCCTGGGGTCACCAGGGCTGCCTGGCACGGCAAGGACATCACGCCCATTCTCTGCTGCCAGCCGAGCGGTGATGAGCGCGCCGGACCTCTCCGTCGCTTCAACCACAACAACTGCCAATGCCAAGCCGGCAACAATACGGTTGCGGCGGGGAAAGTGCCCTGACCTTGGCGTCAGGCCCAAGGGTTGATCTGATAACAACAGTCCTTGCTCGGCAATGGATTGGTAAAGTGACGCATTCTCCGGCGGATAAATGTTGTCGATCCCACCTGCCAGAACAGCGATGGTGCCAGTTGCCAGGGAACCGTGGTGCGCTGCCGTATCGATGCCGCGTGCGAGGCCGGAGACCACACCGTACCCGGCTTCTCCGAGCTCACGTGCCATAGATTCTGCAAACCGGCGTCCGGCAGCCGATGCGTTGCGTGCGCCAACCATGCCGATCATGGGACGCGACAGCAGCGCCGTGTTTCCCCGCGCAGTCAGAACCGGCGGCGGGTCGTAGATCTGA
>JAPKDN010001018.1 GCA_028822575.1 Alphaproteobacteria bacterium
CAAAATCCGCTCGTTTGGTATACATGTTGTTCAGGTAGTCGCGGACCATCTCCTGGGTGATGTCGGGGCGCTGCTCACGAAATACCGGCGCCCAGCCGTTGATATTGTTCTGGAAGAAGATATCTGGGACGCTGGAACTGTACCCGCTTGGATGCACCAGCACCGCGGACGCGACGCGCTCGCCTGCTCGCTTCAGTAAATTCCAGATCAACGGGCCACCGATACAAAAACCCATCACCATGAATCGGTCGATCCCCAGATGGTCCATCAGGGCCAGCTGGTCGTCGGTCAAGCCGTCCCAAGGACGCTCGATCTCAAGGGGGCCCTCGGACTTGCCGCTATTCGCATTGCGAAGGTCCAGCGCTATCACGCGATAGTTGTCGCTGAACTCGCCCAACGGATCGAAAGCGTGGGTCGCGAGCCCGGCTATAGTTGCGTTGAGACCACCGCCCGGAATGACCAGTAGCGGGAAGCCGGAACCGGCCTCTTCATAGCGGATCCGCACGGGACCGTTTTCAAAGATTGGCATGGCGCTTCCTATTCTCCAATGAGGCGAAACTGCGTTCGCAAGCTTGTCTAAATCACACACGCGCATAATCATGCTCATCAAAGAGGGTTTCATTTGCCGCCACAACCCCCTCAAATGACATCGCTGGTCGCGTCCAAGACACCTGAAATGGAGCTCGCACGATGAATAAGACCTACACGCCGCCGAAAGTCTGGAAATGGGAAGGCCAAAAACAGGGACGGTTCACCAGCACCAACCGCCCGACCGCTGGCGCAACCCACGACAAGGAATTGCCCGTTGGCAAGCACCCCCTGCAGCTCTATTCGCTTGGCACACCAAATGGTGTGAAGGTCACGGTGATGCTGGAGGAGTTGCTGGCGCAGGGCTATTTGGGGGCCGAATACGACGCTTGGCTGATCCGCATCGGCGACGGCGACCAGTTCGGCAGCGGCTTCGTCGAGGTGAACCCGAACTCCAAGATCCCGGCGCTGATGGATCACTCCACCATCCCACCGACTCGGATTTTTGAGTCCGGTGCGATGTTGTTGTACCTGGCGGAAAAATTCGGCGAATTTTTGCCGAGCGATCCGGCGCAGCGGGCGGAATTGCTGTCCTGGCTGTTTTGGCAAATGGGCAGCACCCCGTACCTGGGTGGCGGCTTCGGCCATTTCTACGCCTACGCTGAGGAAAAACAGCAATACCCTATCGACCGCTTCACGATGGAGACCAAGCGCCAGCTCGACGTGATCGATCGGCGCCTGGCCGACAACCGTTATTTGTGCGGGAGCGAATACACCATTGCCGATATGGCTGTGTGGCCGTGGTATGGTGGGCTGGTCATTTTTGACCAATATGGGGCGCGAGAGTTCCTTGACGTTGGGAGCTATACCAACGTACTGCGCTGGGCGGAGGAAATTCACGCTCGGGAGCCGGTCAAGCGCGGTCGCATGGTCAATCGCATCCGTGGCGAACCGCATGAACAACTCCTCGAACGCCATGATGCAGG
>JAPKDN010001019.1 GCA_028822575.1 Alphaproteobacteria bacterium
CCAAGGGGTTTCTATGAGGAAATCCGCCGCCACGAGGGATTCTGGAGGCACGGCTTTAAAAAGCTCTAGTTCTGCCCCTTCGATATCAATCAGAAACAAGGATCGAGGTTTTGCTAGCTCCGCCACGGTTTTCGAGCTGCATTCAGCACCGACTTCCAGTCGATTGGAGACATGGTTCAATGCGGCGAGTTTGCCGGTTAGTTCCCTGGCTTTTGGTAAGATATCGAAGGCGATCGCAGTCAATTTGGGGTCGATCATCAGGGTGCCAACCGCGAAATACCCTTCTCCGCTTCCGATATTGATGAGCCGGTCATACCGTCCCTCGGTCGCGATGGCCTTGTAGATCTCTGTTTCATATGTCCCAAGTATTTTCGGGCAAAGTAACGAGCTTGGCGCCTCTGGAACCAGCGCCATGCCCTTAAAGGGGCCAGACTGAACCGTCGGGCCGAATACACGCACAAGGTAAATTGTAATGCGACGGAGGTGATAGTCGATTACCGTACCGCCGACGGTTTTGAGTATCGCCGTTTACTGGCGGTCCGATGCTAATAGGGATCTAATATATTTCAGTAGATTTTTGACGTAGAGCAGATCCATCGCGAACAAATGCCGCCGGGGGCGTTGCCATGGTTTGTTGCTACTTGGGTCCATGGGCGAACGCTTTCCTCGGCGGGTGGTAAGCGACAGGTTACATTTGTCGATACTGATAATGCTAGCCCGTCGTGTCGCCGCTTTAGCGACCCGTGGAGCAGGCATCATGCCACACGCGACGGCGATCGCTCGCCCATCCCGGTGGATAGAGATTGCGATCAACGTTCGCTACACGTGCGGAACAATCTCTTCCCAGGTCAGCCGTACCGAGGCTTCCGCCCGGCTTGATAGCATCCCCCCGAGGTTTGGCCAGATTACCACTTCCGTCAACCCGAAGGCCTCTTTCATACGACTAATCTTATCGACACATTCCCGGGGTTCGCCAACCACGCAAGCGTCGAATTCCGCCAGCTTGTCGAAGCCGAGATAACCCATCTCCTTGCTCTTCGCGCCCTCGGCCATGGTGAATTCATAGCCTTTGATCGGACCGCCTTTGCCAGGCTGTTGGTGGCTGGCGACCTTGTTGTAGAACCATTCCACATGCGGCTGTAGAACCTCGCGGGCTCGGGCGCCGTTGGTGTCGGTGTAGTAGGGCAGCAGGATCATCCGTTCCAGCTTGGACGGGTCGTGGCCGTATTTGACCAGATTGTCCTCATAGCGTTTGATCTCGTCGGAGAGCTTGGGGATCCATTCCTCGCGATAGGTGCGATAGCTGAACGGCGCCGCCAATTGCAGGGACCAGCCGTTTTTGGCAGCCTGATCGAAACTCTCGGGTGAGATGGTCGCCTGATAGATTGGCGGGTGTGGCTCCTGGACCGGCTTTGGCAACATCTCAAGCTCGTCAGGCACTTGCCAGAACTTGCCGTCATGAGTGAATTTTTCCTGGGTCCAGGCCTTCAGGATCAACTCGATTCCCTCGTTGA
>JAPKDN010001020.1 GCA_028822575.1 Alphaproteobacteria bacterium
GCCGGTCGTTGCAGATCGCCATACCGAAGATGCCGCTATGTTGACGCCAAACCCCAAACCCCAGGTCTCCGGGCTCGAAATAGCGTTTCTCCAGGTGCTGGAAGGGCCGCTGTGCCTCGTATTCGGAGTGGCCGGGCAGATGAATCTTGCGGTACTTGCCATTGACTTTCCCCGTCGCGTCGACGAGAACTGCGGAATTATAGCGATGCCCGTCGGGGGTCAGCTCGGCATAACCAAGGTAGAACCCGATCCCCGCCTCCGAGGCCGCCTCGAACAAGGGGCTCGTCGCCGGGCCCGGCATTTCGGTCTCGTACCAGTGATCCATCCGGCTGATGTCTTCTTCGAAGTAACGCGGGAAAAAGGTGGTCAGCGCCAACTCCGGAAACACCACGTAGTTACAGCCTCGCGACTTGGCCTGGCCGATCAGGTCGACCATCCGGGCGACACAGCTCTCGCGGCTCTCATCGGGGGCGATCGGCCCCATCTGGGCAGCGCCAAGGGTGACGATGCGGCTCATGGCCGGGTCCTTTCGATGGTTCATCCGTTGTTTGGGTAAGGTTAACAGGAGGGTGCGCGGGGTGACAGTCCCTTGGGAATCATTCCCCAGTCCGAGGCCACCGGCTCCCCAGACTAGATGCGGGATCGACGCATGATTCGGCAACTGGTGACGGCTGGCGGATCAATTTGATTGGCCCGAGACAATGCTCCAAACCGTGTCACGCGGACGACTTTCAGGCTCCGGTCCCGGATCAACTCTGGGAAGACGAAGATTTATCAATATATCCCGCGCTTGCTCCACCTTATTGCTTTGGAAAATAGTCCTCGCACCCACCTTCGCGGTAAACATCCGCCGTACAGCAGTGCAGACCACCGCCGAATGGATAAGCGTCGCGCAAATCAACCTCGACGACTTCCATGCCTAGCTTGTCCAATTGCTCGGCCTGATAGACCTCCGATTTCTCGACGCAAACCGTTTTGGGATTGAGGGTCAGCACATTCATCGACAACCAGACTGAGGAATAACACAGCGGCGGCGGCGCGTTATGGGCGGGTTGCGCGGCGTCGACGATCTCCCAGCCGTTCCGCTCGAACATGGCCCGCTGCTCATCCGGCAGCCGGCGCACCGGGTTGTTCATGATCAGACCCGGACGGATCGGGGTAAACGTCGCGTCGATATGGATCGGATAGGGATCACCAGGAAAATTCAACGCGTGCACCCGATGGTCTGGGAAATGCCGGGCCATCCAGTCGATGCCCTTCAAATTGGTGGTGAAACCATGCTGAACCATTAGGTCCTTGCCGAAACGCAGCACATCGGCAGCATCGAAGAGCGGCTCTTCCTCCGTCGTCACGAAGAACCTGTCGGCGGTCCATTCCAGCCGTTTCTCCACCCCAATCTTCTCGGACAGGTAATCCGGGCGATAATCCGAATCGGTCAACCGCGGTTTGGGCGCCGCCTCGTGACGCATCCGAGGGTCTTCATTGAAGTACCGCTGCAGCAGCGGGCGG
>JAPKDN010001021.1 GCA_028822575.1 Alphaproteobacteria bacterium
TGATGAACTCGATTTGGGCGACGATAGGCCAATGAAATTCACCATCGATCGTGCGTGATCAGGACGATGAAAGCTCCCTCTACGTTCTCATGCCAATGCGGGTCTGAGCGCGTGCGGCTTTGCCTGCGCCCAACCAAACCTTGGTAACCCAATGACAGCGCCCGCCCATAATCTTGAACTGGGAACCGTCCCAGCTGGACCGGCTGTTAGGCGTCTTACGGTATCAAGGTTTCGGAACTACAGGACATTGAAACTGGAGCTTGATCATGCGCCGGTGGTCCTGACCGGGCAGAACGGCGCGGGTAAGACAAATTTATTGGAAGCGGTGTCGTTTCTCGCCCCGGGGCGAGGGTTACGCCGGGCTCGGCTCGGTGAAATCGATCAAGTGGCCACCGAGACGCCAATTGGGGCCCGGCCCAATGACGTCTCGAATGTCTGGGCAATTTCCGCGGAAATAGAAGGCGCTTTTGGGCATGCTAGAATAGGGACGGGGCGAGACCCGGTGGCTGCGGATACTGGGAGTGATAAACGTCTGGTGCGGATCGACGGCGTCCCTGCGAAATCGCAAACCCAGCTCGGTGAATACCTCGCGATTTCCTGGCTGACTCCCCAGATGGATCGTTTGTTTATCGAGGGGACGAGCCAGCGCCGCCGTTTCCTCGATCGTTTAGTTTACGCTTTCGACTCGCAACACGCGAGCCGAGTGAACAGCTATACCCACGCGGTGCGAGAACGGGGACGGCTGCTTCGACAGGGCCGGACCGATTCCGCGTGGCATCAGGCCTTGGAAGAACAGATTGCGACGTCTGGCATTGCCGTCGCCGCCGCGAGACGCGAATTGGTTAGCCGGCTGGTCCCCATGGCTAGCGCTGGATACGGTCCCTTTCCGGGTGCACTGATGTCTGTCGAAGGAGTGGTCGAAAGTTGGCTCGACGAAGGCCCGGCGCTCGACGCCGAGGATCGATTTCGTGCCGCCCTGGCGGCCGCTAGGCGCCTGTCGACCGTTGAATCCGCGTCGATTCCAGGCCCCCATCGAAGTGATCTGCGGGTCCTGCATTCGATCAAGAATATGCCGGCGGAGCAATGCTCCACCGGCGAGCAGAAAGCACTCCTAATCGCGATCGTCCTCGCCCATGCTCGACTAAGGTCGCGTGACCAGGGTGAGGCGCCATTGCTTTTATTGGATGAAGTAGCGGCGCATCTGGACAGCCAGCGGCGCGCCGCATTGTACGATATTCTCGACACTCTGGGCAGCCAAGCTTGGTTGACTGGAACCGATGCCGCGTTGTTTGACGCGATCGCGGACCGAGCACAACACTTCACCGTCCGCGACGGCGCGCTCACGCGGCACTAACCACGGCGGCTTTAACGCAAAGATAGGCGACTAAATGTCCGATGCTCCGAGTTCTCCCGAAGTAAATGAAAACGATGACGACGCCGGGTCGATCAAGGTTCTCCGGGGTATTGATGCGGTGCGTAAACGACCTGGTATGTATATCGGCGACACA
>JAPKDN010001022.1 GCA_028822575.1 Alphaproteobacteria bacterium
ATCGTCCAATCCAATGTCCACGGAGGGGGCCGATTGAGTAATCTTGCCGGTTGAAATCAGATCGACGCCTGATTCTGCCTTGGCGCGCACGGTATCCAGCGTAATACCACCGGACGCTTCGAGCGTGATCTGTCCTTCGACGAGCTCGACCGCTTGCCGCATCGTGTCTGGCGACATGTTATCGAGGAGCAGCGATTCCGCACCCGCTTTGAGCGCCTCTTTCACTTGATCGAGATTGTCGCACTCGACCTGTACTTTCGTAAGCGTTGGAACTTGGGACTTTGCCCGTTGGATCGCCGCCATCAACCCGCCACAGACGGCGATATGATTGTCCTTGACCAAAACGCCGCCGTCGAGTGCAAGTCGGTGGTTACGCCCGCCGCCGCAGGTGACGGCATGTTTTTCGAGCGCTCGTAGCCCTGGTGTAGTCTTGCGGGTATCAATCAAGGTGGCGTTAGTTCCTTCGATCTCCTTCACGTATTTTGATGTGAGCGTCGCGATGCCGGAAAGGTGTTGGAGGATGTTGAGCGCTGTACGTTCTGCCGTCAGTAGGCCGCGCGCTTTGCCCGAGACCCGCGCTAGCGTCGTACCATCCTTGACGTGATCGCCGTCTTTAACGCGAGGCTCATACGTGCAGTTTGGCTCGCACCGGCGGAAGACCGCGCCGGCGACATCCAGGCCTGCTACGACGATGTCCTCGCGGGCGTTGACGTCAAACGTGCCGTCCGTCGTCGCGTCGATCATAATCGTCGACGTCAGATCAACAAAGCCGATATCCTCGCGCAGGAAGGGGCCGATTAGCTCTTCGATCAGAATGGGGTCGATCACGTCTTTTTCCTCCAGTTCGCACCGAACGCTGATGCGGTTTTATGATAAGAATGTTTCAATCGTATTCGTATGCATTTTGTCCACGGTCCGAATGTGGCCCTCGCAAGACAAGAAGGCAGCGTCAATCAAGCGGCGCTCTATGAGGTTCCGTGCAAATTCTTCGCCTTGGGAAAGGGCCGCGTCGATCGTCCCAGGGGGCAATGACCCCCGGTTAACGGCCACCAGTCTGTTGCCAAGGTCGCTATCCGGGTCGATTAGAGATGCGGGCGCTCGCTCAATAGCGGGATGGTCGGCGTCGACCGCATTGGCGATTAAGGTTGCGGCGGCATCCGCGTTGGCGGCGGAAGAGGCTAGCACGGTGACCGCGTCTGCAATTCCAAACGAGAAACTCCGGCCGGAAATTCCGCTGGTTGCGATCCCTCGTACACTCATGTCAGATGAGATTGTGATACTGCCGCGTAACCGGGCTTCGGCGAGTATTGGCACCAACCCGACCGCGAGAGTTTCTCCAGGGGCGAGGTGAAAAGCGATATCTCCACCATTGTTCACATAGATTTTCCGTACTCCGTTGACTATCGACATAGTGGCGCAAATTTCATCCGCAACGGCCCCTGCGACCGCCGCCATCGGTGTGATGAAGTGGCCGGCATGGGGGTGAACCGCCGCCATCATCCGCTT
>JAPKDN010000128.1 GCA_028822575.1 Alphaproteobacteria bacterium
CGGACAGCGCCGATTGATCGATCGACCAATTCTTGCCGACTGCCGTGCCGGCCTGGACTGCGGGGCGATCGCCCAACGCCTCGAACCAGCGCTTCATATATTTAAAATCGTTGATGTCCTGGCGCTGAAACTCCCAATTCACGCACCACGGATAGCAGATCATGTCGGCGATCGTGTAGTCATCGCCGGCGATGTACTTGTTCCGATGGAGCGCGTTGTTGAGCACGCCGTAAATTCTGTTGGCCTCGTCGGTGAAACGGCGGATCGCGTAGGATTGAGCCCCTTCCTTGCCCTGGTCAACGCGCAGAAAATGACCGCATTCCCCGAGTTTTGGGCCCTGGTTGGCCATCTGCCAGTTGACCCACTGGTTGACCTCGTGCCGGCCCCGAACATCCGACGGTAGGAATTGGCCATGCTTTTCCGCGAGGTAGAACATAATCGCCCCAGATTCGAACAGGGACAGCGGCTCCCCGCCATCGGTGGGTTCGGTATCAACCATCGCCGGCATCCGATGGTTCGGGTTGATCTTCAGAAATTCTGGGGTGAACTGGTCGCCCTGGCTGATCTTGCAGGGTACCGCGTTGTAAGGAATGCCCAGCTCTTCCAGCAGGATGGTGACTTTCTTGCCGTTCGGGGTCGGCCAATAATGCAAATCAATCATAAGGGCTCCGATCAGGGGTGAACCGTGTCGCGTCTCTTGGAGCGTATTATCGAGTTGGTTGGTCGCAGCGCTTCGGCGAAACTTAGGATGAGTGTCGTAGCCTGTGAGCAACGATGTGGCAAAAGGCGTGCGCCGCGGGGGCCTTCGCTACCCCATCATGCGGCGAATGATCATCGCAACGGGAACCATGCGCGAGATCGCGGTGCGCTTGAACTCCTCGATCCCGGCGCGAGCCTCCGCGGCCCCGGCGGGTTCCTGCCCGAGCGAGATCTCGCCGGCGATCCGACCAGCATTCGCATGAGCGGCGTCCCATCCGCGCTCCATCAGGACCTTCAGCCGGCCGTCATGATGCAGAGGCGCGATCGTTGTCCAGGTGAGGCCGAGGAAGCCTGGCCAGTCCGCGAGGTGGCGATACATGCTGGGGATGATCCGGTCGCCGGGACCAGCGCCTAGATCGCTAAGCGCCAGTACCAGATCTCGGACATCAGGTTCAAGCGCCTCTATGCTTGGCAATGGAGGGATAGGCCGTACGACCGCCCCGATTTCCTTAAGCGCCGCCGACGGTGCCTCGCCCGAGGGTGTTACCGCTAGCGTCGACAAGGCGACCAAGTTGAGGGAATTGCCGCGATTATAGCTGTCGAGGACTGCAATGACGGTATCGCGATCGCTATCCGATACCCCCGCCAGCCGGAGCGCCGAGGCTGGGAACAGAGGCATGTCCGGTAGACCGAGCCCGTCGAACAGACCGGCCGCCTCGTGGGAGGCGGAACCGGAGACATAGACCGGTTTGATCGCGGACCAGATCCAGGGCAGCGCACCATCCATGGTCGCCAGATGTCGCCAGATCAGATTGACCACGCCTATACCGAGGGTGGCGCGGATATCGGCGTAGATCTCCGCCGTCTCGCCTGTTGCCTCAGCCTCGGTAATCGCTGGTACGGGATCGATGGCCATGCCTGCCTCCATGTGTAAGCCGACAATGAAAGCCACGGATGGTCGGGGCGGTCAATCAGGGGGTGGGTTTCGAGGTTTCTAGGCTGGGCGGTTGGGGCGGGAGATGAAGTCTAAAAAGCGCGACAACCTTGACGCCGGGCTGGGCGCTGGGTAAGCGATGCGCACCCCGATGAAGCAGGAGAGTAGCGTGGCCGAGAGCGTGGATTGCGTGGTGATTGGAGCCGGCGTGGTTGGACTTGCCTGTGCCCGGGCACTGGCCTTGCAGGGCCGCGAAGTGATTATTCTGGAGCGGGCCGAAGCGATTGGGACCGAGACCAGTTCCCGTCACTCAGAGGTAATCCATGCCGGTATCTACTATGAGCCTGGCAGCTTAAAGGCCAGATTCTGCGTCGAGGGTAAACTGAAGATGTACTGCTTCATGAAAGAACGCGGCATTCCGTACAATCCTATGGGCAAGCTGATCGTCGCGACCTCCGAGCATCAAGTCGCGGGCCTACAGTCAATCAAGGACCGGGCCGAGAAGAACGGCGTCATGGATCTGGAGCTCCTTTCCCATAACGAGGTCGTGGCGCGGGAGCCAGAACTGCGTTGTATTACCGCGCTTTGGTCACCATCGACCGGCGTCGCGGACAGCCATTCCTATATGTTGGGCCTGCAAGGTGACGCCGAGGATAAGGGCGCGATGATCGCCTATTTTGCTCCGGTAGAAAGGGGTGAGATCACCGATGGCGGGATCATCCTGGAAGTTGGTGGCGAGGGCGCGATGACCTTGAATGCCAAGACGGTCATCAACGCAGCTGGGTTGCATACCCAGAAACTGACCCATGAAATCACCGGTTTTCCCAAGGACCGGATCCCGCCCTGGAATTATTGCAAGGGGAACTATTATTCGCTATCCGGCTGTAAGGCGCCATTCTCGTCACTGATCTACCCGGCCCCCGAACAGGCGGGGCTCGGGGTGCACCTGACCTTGGATCTCGCTGGCCAGGCACGGTTTGGCCCGGACGTGGAGTGGATTGACGAGATTAACTATGACGTCGACCCTGGACGCTCCGATAGTTTTTATGCGGCGGTCCGGAAGTATTGGCCGGGCCTACCCGATGGTGCTCTGCAGCCCGGATACTCGGGCATCAGGCCCAAGATCCAGGCGTCGGGCGAACCGGCAACGGACTATGTGATTCATGGCCCCAAGGAGCATGGGGTGCCGGGGTTGATCAATCTGTACGCGATCGAAAGCCCGGGCATGACCAGCTCGCTCGCGATCGCTGATTATGTCGCCGACATGCTCGAGGCCGAATAAGGACGGACCATTTCCTTGCCGCTGGTGTTTCCTGGCGGATAAGATCCCGGCGCTATTTCGTTTAGAAGGACATCATCATGGCCATCACCGTCGACTACTTCATCTCCACGTCGAGCCCCTGGACGTATCTGGGCAGTAAGTTGTTTACCGAGATGGCGGCGAAAGCCGGCGCGACGGTCAATGTGTACCCCGTTGTCTTCGGCGAGATTTTCGCGGTTTCCGGCGGCCTGCCGCTGCCGAAACGAGCGCCGCAACGGCAGGCCTATCGGATGATGGAATTAGCGCGCTGGAAACGCCGGCGTAATGCACCGCTCATCGTCGAGCCGAAGAATTTTCCTTCAACCGCCGCGATTTCTTCTCTCGCGATTATCGCCGCGCGCGAGGCCGGCCACGACGCGTTGACCCTGTCGAACGCCGTGTTGGCGGCGCTTTGGGAGGACGATCGGAATATCGACGATCCCGCCGTGATCCAGGCTATCTGTGGTGCGTGCGGTCTCGATGGTGCCGCGATCATCGTCGCGGCTGGCAAACCCAAGATTGCCCAGATGCTTAAGGACGACACCCAGGAAGCTATCAGTCGCGGCGTTTTCGGCGCCCCGTCCTATGTCATCGAGAAGGAAATTTTTTGGGGCCAGGACCGAGTAGACTTCGTCGGGGAGAAGCTTGGCATCGCTTGACCTCGACGAGTGATCAGGAAAGTAGTTGTCCGCTCAGGGGCGGTGTTGGGGGTAGGGGGCGCTGCTCGGTGGCCACCAGGTCCTCGTCCGCGATCTCGGCGCAATCATATTGCGTATACTCGGCTTGGCTCTGTTCGGCGAATGCCAAGGTCGTCGCCGCGATAATCATCACCAAAGCCCGCGCATTGGTGCCTCCAACGACAGCGCCACTGGGTGGATTGTATTTAGAAATTCGAACCCGCTCTAGCGCTTATCTCCGGGCCTCGGTGTTAAGCCGCCAGGTCTTCGCCCTTGAGGGCTTTGTTGATCAGCGCCACGCTCTCCTGGAGCCCATAGAGCGCGACGAAGGAACCAAAGCGCGGTCCCTGGTCTTGTCCTAGTAGCACCTGATAAAGCGCCTTGAACCAATCGCGAAGATTTTCGAATTCGTGGCGCTTGCCGATCTCGTAAACGGCGGTCTGGATATCCTCGGCCGAGGTGCTCGACGCGAGTGTCGCGAGTTCGGTGGAAAGATCCTCAAGCGCCACTCGTTCCTTGGCGTTGGGTGCCCGGTATGTTTTCGCTGGCCGCACGAAGTCCTGATAGTAGTTCACCGCATATCCCGCGAGGCGATCAAGAAACGGGTTGGCCTTGGGAGAGGCCCCCGGGGCGTAACGCTTGATGTAGCCCCATATGACCCTGGTATCCTCGGCATGGCAGACGCTGGCGAGATTGAGCAGCAGACCAAAGCTCAGCGGCACTGCGTCAGTCGGCACATCGCCGTCGTGCATGTGCCAGGCTGGGTTTTCGACCTGCTTTTCAGCCTCCTCGCCGCCGACTTTTGAGCGGAAAGTGACATACTCGTCGGTGTTCTTCGGAATGACGTCGAAATACAATCTCTTGGCGCGCTTCAACTGTTGGAACATGAACAGTGACAGGCTTTCTGGAGGGCCATATTTCAGCCATTCCTCGACCGCGATTCCGTTACCTTTGGACTTGGAAATCTTTTGGCCCTGGTCGTCCAGGAATAGCTCATAGGTCAGGCTCTCCGGTGGCGTCGACCCGATGATCCGGCAAATCCGCGAGGACGCCTTGACGCTGTCTATCAGGTCCTTGCCCGACATCTCATAGTCGACGCCAAGCTCGTGCCAACGCATCGCCCAGTCAACCTTCCACTGCAGCTTGCAAGCTCCGCCCGTGATCGGTACTTCTACAGAATCGTTGGTTCCTGGATCCACGTAGGTCACCGTACCGGCGTCGACATCATGACCAACGAGCGGCACCTGCAGTACATCACCGGTCCGAGGGCAAATCGGCAGAAACGGCGAATAGGTACGCCGCCGCTCGTCGCGCAATGTCGGCAACATGACGTTCATGATCTTGTCGTAGTTGCGCAGCACGTCCATCAGGGCAGCATCGAATGCCCCACTCATATAGCCGTCGGTCGAGCTTTGAAACTCATACTCAAAGCCGAAAGAATCCAGGAACCCCTGGAGCATGGCGTTGTTGTGATGGCCAAAACTTTCATGGGTCCCAAATGGGTCGGGAACCTTGGTCAGTGGCTTGTTCAGATATTCGGTGATCGCCTCGCCATTTGGAATATTATCGGGAATCTTGCGCAGTCCGTCCATGTCATCGGAAAATGCGATCAGTTTGCTCGGAATATCCGAGAGCAGTGTGAAGGCGTTACGCACCATAGTCGTGCGAAACACCTCACCGAAAGTGCCGATATGCGGCAGGCCCGAGGGCCCATAGCCGGTCTCCAGAACCACATAACCTTTCGCTGGCGTCTTGCCGTTTAGCCGTTTGATGATCTTCCGGGCTTCCTCGAACGGCCAGGCGCGGGCGTTGCTCAGAAGTTCTTCGGAAATGTCGGCTAGCGTTGGCATGGGGGTTTCCTTGAGATTACGCGGCGCAAGCTAGGCGCCAAGGTTCGGAATGGCAAGAAATTTGGGCGGTTGAGATAAGTCGCATCCAGGGGGATCGATCGGGGCGAATAAGAGATTATTCCCAATGGACATTCCCAAAATTTTTCTCAAGTCGTTGGCGCTTTCGACATTCTTTAACCTCTTGGCCAGGTCCATGGGGAACCAAGGCTCGATAAAATTATTTCTTAGGCGAGGTTTTCTTTTTCAACCTGTACCAGCGTTGTGTGCGCGGAACTGCCCTGACCGATCCTCGATGTTCCGATGTCTCTGGTCAGAACATTTGGATTGCCCTGGGCATCCAATCCATCCTCGCCTGGATCATGCCAGGCCCCGGTTGACAGAGCTACAACCCCTGAACGGATGTCCCGGCTTAGGCACGCTTTTGCTCGGCAAGCGCCACGTGTGTTGAATACGCGGACGAGATCGCCGTCCGATAGTCCTCGGATCTCCGCGTCGTCGACGTTGATGACGATCGGCATGGGGCGAGCGCCGGGTGTATCGGCGAGCGCGGATTCTAGCTGGCTATGAAGCTTATCGCCGGGTTGTGGGGAGACGAGATGTAAAGGAAAGTCCCTGGCGATCTCAGCGCCAAGAAACTCGCTGGGTGCTCGCCAGACTGGGTGTCCTGGGTTTTCGTCGTAACCGAAGCTGGCGATAACCTCTGAGAATATCTCGATCTTGCCTGACGGAGTGCCGAGTGGGGCCGTGCTTGGATTAGCGCGAAACGCGGCGAACGGGATATTGCTGTGTTTGGGACCTTGGATTGGCAACTCAACCCAGTTTCGTGCCCGAAGGTCATCCAAATCTGGCACCTCGACGCCGTCACTGGCGCTGGATTGCTTGAAACATTCATAGAGATGGCGGATCCATCCCTCTGCATCCCGACCTTCGCTGAAGCGTTCTCCGGCGCCAAGTCGGTCGGCCAGACCCAAGAATATGTCGTAGTCGTTTCTGGCTTCGCCAACTGGCTTGACCAGCTTGGGCATGAAGAAAAGAAACGGGTCGCTTGGCGCCCGACCTATATCCTCGCGTTCAAACGATGTCGTGGCCGGGAAAACGATATCCGCGCGTTGGGCGGTCGCCGTCCACCAGGGTTCATGGACGATGATGGTCTCTGGAAGTTGCCAGGCTTTCGTCAAGCGATTCAGGTCCTGGTGGTGATGGAACGGGTTGCCACCGGCCCAATAGACAAGGCGGATATCCGGATAGGTCCGGTCTTGGCCGTTGAATTGATAGGCCCCACCCGGATTGAGCAGCATATCCGCGATCCGAGCAACTGGGATGGAATCCGATACCGGGTTCTCCCCCTGTGGCAAGGCGAGCCCGGTTAGTCGTTTCACCGGTACCCCTACACCGCCGATTGCGCCATAGCCGTATCCAACCCCGCCACCGGGAAGACCGATCTGGCCGAGCATCGCCGCCAACACCGCCGCCATCCAATAGGGTTGCTCGCCATTTTCCGCTCGTTGCAACGACCACGAGACGGTGATCAGGGTTCTGGTCCGGGCCATCGTGCGCGCGAGGTCTCGGATTACATCTGAGTCGATTCCTGAGATCTCGGCCGCCCATTCCGGGGTTTTTGGAATTCTGTCGGTTGTACCAAGAAAATAGGGACGAAATCGTTCATAGCCAACGGCGCATCGGTCGAGAAATGCGTAGTTCGCCAGACCCTCCGTCTCGATCACGTAAGCCAACGCAAGCATCATGGCGGTATCGGCTCCGGGGATGATGGCGAGCCATTCGGCGCCGTCCGGCGTGTCACTCCGTTGGGGGCTGACATTGACGAGCCGCATGCCGCTCGATCTAAAGTCCGCAATCCAACGGCTTGTTTCGTGACGCGTCACGCCGCCCATGTTGACCTGGGAGTTTTTTGGATTAATGCCGCCAAACATCACCAGAGTTTGAGTATGTTCGGCAATGGTTGGCCAAGAATTCTGATGGCCGTAGAGCAGTTTAAGGAAGTGCACGCCGAAAACATGAGGAATGATCGCCTGGGCTGCGGCGGTGCTATAGCTCGCGATCGATGGCACGTAACCGCCGATCGTGTTAAGAAAACGGTGGATCTGTCCGAGCGCGTGGTGAAAACGCCCGGCGCTGGCCCAACCATAGGAGCCGCCGAAAATTGCGCCGTTGCCATGCTCCCGACGCACCCGGTCAATCTCCGCCGCCGTGATGTTCAGAGCCTCGTCCCAAGGCAGCTCGACATAGTCGTCCAAACCTCTTTTGTCCCTGGCGCGATCCGGACCACCCTTCAGCCAACCCCGCCGGAAGGACGGACGTTGTATTCGAGTGCGATGATGTATCGCCGTTGCTAGAGTTTTGGAGATGTATGATGGGTTTGGAT
>JAPKDN010000129.1 GCA_028822575.1 Alphaproteobacteria bacterium
GATCGTGCTTATCACCCCCCGAGTCATCCGCGACCGAAACGACGCGACGACCGTCACCCGGGATTTGATTCATCGTTATGAGGGGGTGCTTGACTCACTTGGACCACGCAAAGGTCCCGAGAAGACCAGATCGACGGATTCAGGAGCCCCACCCAAGAAAACCGCCACCGGCGCCGGTGGCTGACCCAGCCAGTCCTTTGCGCGTCCAACGGGGCTCGATCGGCTATTTTTCTGCTGGTTTCGCCGCCGCTGAAGGACGGATCCAAAGCTCTCGCAGCTGATCCGGGCGAACCTCGCTCGGCGCGCCCATCATCAGATCCTCGGCCCGCTGGTTCATCGGGAAAAGGATCACCTCGCGGATGTTCGGCTCGTCCGCGATCAGCATAACGATACGGTCTATGCCCGGCGCGAAACCGCCATGCGGAGGGGCGCCATAGCGGAAAGCGTTCAGCATGCCACTGAAGCGTGCCTCCACCTCCTCGGCGGTATAACCAGCAATCCCGAAGGCCTTCAGCATGACTTCCGGCAAATGGTTCCGGATAGCGCCAGAGGAAAGCTCCGTGCCGTTGCAGACGATGTCGTACTGGTAGGCCAGGATATCCAACGGGTCCATGGTCTCCAGGGCCTCCATGCCGCCCTGAGGCATCGAGAACGGGTAGTGCGAAAACTCGATCTTGCAGGTGGTCTCGTCACGCTCAAACATTGGAAAATCAACAACCCAACAGAACCGATAGACGCCCTTTTCGGAGATATCGAGATCATTGCCGAGCTTGACGCGCGCTTGGCCGGCCAGTTTGGCGGCCTCGTCGGCCTTGCCGGCGGCGAAGAAGATCGCGTCGCCGTCATCCATGCCGGTGCGTTGCTTCAAGGTCGCGAGCGCCTGATCGCTTATGCGAGAGGCGATTGGGCCGCGCCCACCGCCATCGCCAAGAATGATATAGCCCATGCCCGGCGCACCTTCGCTTTGGGCCCATGAATTCAACCGATCGCAGATCGCCCGGGAACCACATTTGGGCCCCGGCACCGCGCGGACCACGCCGCCGGACGCGACGGTCTTCGCGAAGATCGCAAAATCACTACCCTCGAACACATCCGAAACGTCGCAAATCTCGAGCGGGTTCCGAAGATCTGGCTTGTCTGAGCCGTATTTCAGCATCGCCTCGGCAAAAGGAATGCGCAGGAAAGGCCGTGGGACATCCCAGTCGGTGAATTCTTCGAACAGACCAGAGAGCACTGGTTCGATCTCGGTGAACACGTCCTCCTGCTCGACGAAACTCATCTCCAGATCGAGTTGATAGAACTCTCCCGGAGAGCGATCGGCGCGGCTGTCCTCGTCACGGAAACACGGCGCGATCTGGAAATATTTGTCGAAGCCGGACATCATTACCAGCTGTTTGAACTGTTGCGGCGCCTGCGGCAGCGCATAGAACTTCCCAGGATGCAGGCGTGACGGCACCAGAAAATCGCGCGCGCCCTCGGGCGAGCTAGCGGTCAGAATCGGTGTCTGGAACTCAGTGAACCCACGCTCGACCATGCGCCGGCGGATCGATGAGATGACGTTGGAGCGTAGCACGATATTGTTGTGCAGGCGTTCCCGACGAAGATCCAGAAACCGGTATCGCAAGCGGGTTTCCTCACCAGCGTCCTCTTCAGCGTTGACCTGCAGCGGCAGCACCTCGGCCAAGGACTGAATCTCGAAGGAATCGATCCTTAGTTCGACCTCGCCGGTGGGCAGTCGCGTGTTGATAGTCTCATCGTCCCGGCTCACGACGCGACCGGTGATCGTCACCACGCTCTCGACCCGGACCTTCTCCACCGCCTTGAAGGTCTCGTCTTCAATATCCACCACGCATTGGGTGATACCAAAGTGATCGCGCAGATCAAGAAAAACCAGCTGGCCATGGTCTCGGCGGCGGTGAATCCAGCCGGACAGACGAACGGTTTCGCCGACATTCTCGGTGCGCAGATCGTGACAGGTATGGGTGCGGTAACGATGCATGGTCTGGTTCCGGAATCCGTGAGTAGCCTAGCAAGGCACGGCGGCGTTACCTAGCGCGGTCGGATGGGTTGGGACAAGGAAAAAGGCGGAAATGGCGGCCGCGAGACCGTAACAACGAGCCTTGGCCTAAAAGTTGGCTGCTATTCAACCTCAAGTGGTGCGTTCAGGCGCGAACCCGGAACAATGATCCCGCCGCGATCACCAACGGTGACCCGGCCATAACGCTCCGCATAAATCTCGGGGAGCGGGCGCGCGCTCGGAACCGCCAGCCAGAGCCGAAGGAGGTGCCTCTTTTTCTCCGGCTCTTCCCAATCGTCATAGGCGGTGCGGTCATGCAGGATCGTGTGGTTGTGCACCAATTGCATGTCGCCGGGCTGAAAATCCATTTGCAGATGGATCTCGAGATCATTGGCGAGCGAGTCGAACAGGTCCAAGGCCTCGCGCTGCTCCGCCGTCAATTCCGGCACCTCGTCGAACCGCTGGGCCGATTCGATATAACGGCGCGTATAGATCGCCGAGAGAAAGCCGGCGTGGAAATTGTACACCGGGATCTCGAAAAACGACTTCTTGCCCTCGGGAACCTCGCCCCGTCGGTCGGTCGCGAACGGCTCAAACATCAGCCGCAGCAGATCCGGCCGGCGTTTTCGCATCTCGTTATAGATCGTCATCGAGCTAACCAGCGCCGATGCGCCACCGGACCGGGCCGTCTTTAGACACAGCAGGGCGACGACGTCACAAGAGTCAGTGTGAAATGTCTGCCGCTCACGGGTTTGATAGATCCGAGCGGTTTGATCATTGACCGCATCACGTCCAAGGTCGCGCACATGTCCAAGAACATGGCCCTTGCCGTTCTGCGAGCGGGCGTTGCCGAAATGCGTGCCTATACCATAGTAAACCGTCGCCACCTCGCGCATCGACCAGCTATCAACCGGGAGCCCCCGGATCAGCGCGAAACCACGCCCGGCAATTACTTCTTCACGGATCGCCGCCAGCTTGGGCGCCAGGGTTGGCAGCTCGAAATCCGCCTTCCCAATCGAGGCGATATCCCTGTCGTCATCAACCAGCAGCCGCATCGCCGCGTCGATCTCTGCCAAATCGGTCTCCGAGACGACATGCACCCATTCGCCGCTAGCGCTCATCGCGGGCCCGTACCAGATTTGCGGTCCGCCGATTGGCGCGGGAAGATCAAAATCTGCGTTAAGGTCCTCTTGCAGTACATTGAGGGGCATAGGCGAGATCCTCACTAACGGAAACACGGAACGGTGGCAGCATATTTAATAGAAATCGAGTTCGCTTTTCAAGCGACCAACTCAATCCGGGATACCTGCGGCGCTCAGTATCGCCTTCCAGTCCAAACGCTCGGGCCGGCCGCGGCGTCCTTGCCGCGCTGACCATCGCGAGAAACTGAAATTTGGGTGGAGGATAAGAAATTCCTCCACATCGGCAGCCGCGTCGGCACGCCGATCAAGGGTCCCAAGGACGAAAACGCGCATCAACCGGGGGTCTTGGGCGGCAGGTCGCTTCTCCAACACCGCGTCCAGGGACTTGAACGCATCTTCCGTTCGTCCGGCAGCAAATTCCAGCTCGGCGAGCTTCTGGGTCAACGATACAGGATGAAGCGGATGGACCCGCAACGCGTGTTTCATGACCACTAACGCCTCCTGGTGGCGCCCAGCACGGATCAGGACCTGAGAAAGTGCCCATTGGATGGGGAAAATGTTGGGGCCTAGTCGCGCAGCTTCGCGCCACAAGGCGACCGTTTCCTCGGTATCTCCCTGGATCACTGTCAACAGCGCCGCCTTGCGGGCCGGGCCAAATGGACTCTCCGGGTGTTGTTTAATAAGCATGTCAGCGAAACCGACACCCTTGCTCATTAGACCCGATACCGTTGCGCCATCGAACCCGCCCCAGCCACGACGCGCGGCATTCAGATATGTCCACGCGATCTCCCGTGGGGGGGCTGACCAATCGGGATCATCATCCTGTACCTTCAAGAGCCTGGTAAGACTGTTCGACATGCTTTCCCGGTCGCCCGTCACCCGATAGGCGACGGCTTCGGCGAAGGTGGTCCAGCCTTGCGGCTTGGAAGGTCCTCGCGCGGCGAACTTGGCGACCTGATGGTCCTCGAGATCCACGTCCATTGCGTCTAAAATGTTGGCCAGCGCCAACCCCGGCACCTGGAAAAGATACGCGGGGTCCGTGTCATAATCTTCCGACCACTCGGCCTCGCCACTGAATGCGTCGATAACGCGAAGAAAGACCCGGTATTTTTTCCCGACCCGGCTCAGGGTTCCAGTGACGAGATAACGCACCCCCAACGCCTCGGCAGTGGACTTTATTCGGAACTGGCCACCCGCCAATCGCGCGCTCGTCTCGGGCGAAATCGCAAACAAACCTGGTATGCCGGCGAGCATTTCCAGCAACTCGTTACCGAACCGGCCGGCAAGCAGTGTATCCTTGTCCGTCAAGGTGACGGCCGCGACCGGCAACACCACCACGGATGGTATGTCCGGCAACGCCCAAGCTAGCGCGGTGGGGTCGGCGACATCGGGTGGGAATCGTCGTAAATTGACGGTATAGGTCCAGGTGATCGCGCCCACGAGACAGACGATACCGAGCGCGCTGAACACCGTAACGATAGGCCATTTTTGGCGCCATCCACTCCGCGCGTCACGCGTTTTACCGGTCGGCGGTGAATGATTCCAAAACTCCATCAGGCGCAAATACGAAGGGCCGCGTCCGAGTGGCCCTTGTCCTTTCGTGTCCTTGGAAAGTCGCGTTTCTTGGAGCGGATCGCTAGGGGCCGCAGTCGCCAGACCGCCTTAGCGACCGGGTTGTGTTCCCCCGTCATGGCGTCACCTCATCACTGAGTCGGGTGTATCAAACGGGTACCTAGTCATCGATGCCAAAACTTAAACATCCATGAGCCCATCAATCGACCAGTGCTTGATAAACCAAGACTCGCAGTTCCCGCCGGATCGGGTAGCTGGAAGAGGGAATCAATTGAGTCATGAAGGCGACAGAAATTTCTTCGTCCCGATCGATCCAAAAGGCGGTACTCGCCATTCCACCCCATGCAAATTCGCCAGGGCTTCCGAGAATTTGCGCCTTTGTCAGGTCAAGCATCACGGCGCCACCCAGCCCGAAACCGATCCCGTTCATGGGCATCTCGCTGAAGGTCTCCTGCCCCATGGACGCCATGTCACCGGGCAGATGGTTGAGCATCATCAACTCGACGGTCTTGCGGCCTAGCACCCGCGCGTCGCCAAGCGCGCCGCCGCGCTGTAGCATCTCTATAAATCGCAAATAATCCGCCATCGAGGACACAAGCCCACCGCCTCCCGAACACATTGAGGCGGGAGCCTTGAACCGGCTTTCCGCTGCGGTTTCGATCAATTTCAACGGAATTTCAGCCGTCTTAGTATAGAGCGCGCAAAATCGGTCAATCTTGTTTTCTGGCACCCCAAAGAACGTATCTTCCATGCCCAGAGGCTCGAAAACCCGCTCTCGCAAGACGTCCTCGAATGGTTTGCCGGCCACGACCTCGACGAAACGACCGAGCACATCGGTCGAAACGCCATAGTTCCATCGCGTTCCCGGATGAAAGCAGAGCGGCACTTCGCCCAGACGCGCGACAACATCGGCCAAGGTCTCATCGGGGGAAGAGAAATCCGCCCTGGCGCGTCGCATCGCGCGGCCAACCGGACCCGGGTCGAAGATACCGTAGGTGAAGCCGGCGGTGTGGTTCATCAGTTGGCGAACCGTGACCGGTGAGTCAGGCTCCACAAGTTTCATGTCCTCGAAGGGGCCAGAAACATAAACTTTCTGACCGCTCAGTTCAGGCAAGAACCCGGTGACCGGCTCATCCAACATGAACCGGCCTTCTTCATAGAGGCTCAACGCGGCGACCGTCGTGATCAATTTGGACATTGAATAAATACGATATAAACCATTGGATATGACGGGCGTGCTCGCCTCGACATCCCGTAACCCATAGTGATCGATATGAGCAATTTCGCCTTTTCGCATAACTGCGAGGGAGGCAAAGGGCAATTTACCTTCATCCACGTATCGCCGTAGCCACGGACCGAGCCGAGCCAGGCGATCCGGGCAAAATCCGACCTTGGAGGGTTGTGTTATCGCCGACAGTTCATCGAATGACATGACAGTATTTCCCGAAGGTGCACTATTGATTGTAGCGGTTTAACATGAGACGGCGCGCGTTTTTACGGGAATGTTTCCACTCACATTCTTGATCTTTCGCGCTGTGCGCGTAAGGTGCGGTAATCAAGTCGTGGTGAAATGCTAACCTTGGTGGTACACTGAGGTGCCGCACGCGAGTGCGTTGTCGGCCTGTTATACGAGAACCCTCCCGAGGACGCAGCCACTTAGACTGGAAGAGTAAAACGTGAAGTCGCGCGCTGCGGCTTCGATATCGATGGAAGATGATGAAAAACAACTACAGAGACGACACCTTCGATTCTCGAATGCAGAACGCAGCCCGCGCCAAGCAAGCGATCCAGGACCGGATAAAGAAGCACCCCAAGCCCGGCGACCCGGAATTTGAGAAACTAAGAGCTGAGCGACAAGCCATCGCAGCTGCGCGTGAAGCCAGGCACGCGGAACGCAAAGTGGCCAAGGAAGCCGAAGCGGCGCGCAAGGCAGAGGAAAAAGCCGCGCTCGAACTCGCTGAAAAAGAAGCCGCTGAGCAGGAAATTGCCTCGGCTCTTGCACAAGAAGCCGAACGCAAAGCGGCGCGGGATGCCCGTTACGCGGCGCGTAAAGCCCGCCGTCGTTGAACGGGTCAGGCGAAACCATTCAACCACGAGTCTTGACTGGAGAAGATTGCCAAGCCTGTGGGGCTTGCTGTGCTTATTCGGCAGAATGGCCTAGGTTCAGCTTAGAAGACGAAGCCACCCTCGCCCGGATCCCAAACAAATACGCGGATCATGAAAACGGGCGGATGCGGTGCGACGGCAACCGGTGCACCGCTCTGCGGGGCGATATTGGAACAGCCACCGCCTGCGTGATATACGCTCACAGGCCGATCGTTTGCCGGGACTGCGAACCTGGCGACGAGGAATGCCTGAGCGCCCGGCGGCATCACAATCTTTAAATTAAGGGATCGCTCAACCCCAACACAGGTCGGCGAGACACGGCCGAAGCTTACCGACTGCCGCTGCTTGACGGTGCCGATCCAAGCGGCGTGCCGTTACGCCACGTGCTCGAACTTTTGCAACGGGAACAGATCCGTTCGCCCGACCACTGACTTTGGAACGTGTCGCTGCATCGGAGGCATTGACGCGACTTTGGCACATCCGAAGTCGGTTGTTCCATCGGTGTATCGGTTGCGGGGGACGTAGTCATGCCTATTCCTTCGCGTGGGCCCATCATTAGACAAGAGAACATGCGCAGTCGGGCGTTTCCAAGCGCGCCGTCGCTCATCTACGGGAAATCCATGGGCACGCGACAGCGTGCCTAGGAGAGACTCAAGAAATCAGATCCATAGTGACGATAAACGTCAATCTACGACTTCACTAATAGCACAGAAATTTTCTCGAATCAATACAATCCTAGTTTATAAATAAAAATTGAAATCTATACATTAACACTAATGATTAATTTCATATTTTCATAATCAAAAGATAAAAAATTGCAACAAAAACCTAATTTAAGCCAACAATGATTGACTATAATAGATGGTTTTGTCAAAGATCGCGCGGCCCTAATTTTCGAACAGTCGATTCTGGTTTCATCTCGAAGGAGGTGAATAAATGAATATAAATTTTTAAAACAGTTTGTTTTTGATGTGAATTTATCTTTATATCAAAATATTAACCAG
>JAPKDN010000130.1 GCA_028822575.1 Alphaproteobacteria bacterium
CGTTCCCACGCGACGGATCAGACAAGAAGAAATCGAATTCGACCTCGCCGGCGATCTTGGTAATCTTGTTGACATTAGCGTTTTTAAAACGGACCCATTCGGTTCGCAGAAAGGTCAAACCGTCGATGGAGTTCAGGCGGACTGCGTTCCTGTCGCAGGCCGTGGCGGCGACGCGGTCTGGTCGATTGATTACGACGGCTTTTCGTTTGCTTCGATATGCGCCTTCAGGCTGTTTAGGGAGAAACCTTCGGCGTCGGCATCGGCGAAGGAGTTCAAGAGAAGCGAATGAGGAGGTTAGGCGTCGAGACGAGGAATGTTGCCGTGGGCGACGTAAAACTGAGGGCCTGGAGCGGCGGGTCTAAAAGCAAGAACTTGGTGGCGAAATGCCCCCCACAGAGGTTCGTGTTGATCGATCCATCGGATCGAGCGCCGAGAATGATCTGCGTTGTGTCAAAGCCACAGATTGGTATGATCGCTCGGGCCTCTACGTCTCGGGCCGGTCCGATCCGTAGGGGTCGAGTTCGACGGGTGCGCGCCCGAAGAAATCCTGCATGATTAACCGACCACGACGTGGGTGGCCAAAGTGGTTAATAATCGCGGCGAGACCTTTATGGGCTGCAGCATGGGATTGGTCCGCAACCGCCACCTTGGCGAATTCCAGCGAATCTTCCTGAAGGCGGTCTTGGCACAATAAGACGTCCGCGAATTTTGCACGCGCCCTTAAATCCTTATCGTCTGCCTGAATGCGCCGTCGTGCTTCGCGTTCTCGCGTCACGTGCTTGCTGGGTGACTGTTCTGGCAGCGCGCTCTTATCCATCGATTTTCACGGCCAAGCCAACCGTACCCAGAATGGTGTACCCGGCCCTATACCGCTTGCCGGTCCTGGCATTTTACGATCCCAACTCCCCCTCACGATTAATACAGGGGAAGGATCTGTCAACTTTTAGTGAGATTTAATCGCTTCTTGGTTTTATCTGGCTTGCGGCCTGGCGGGATTTTCGCGATGTCTTAAGTTTGAGGAACGCTTTGGCTGGTCTACGGTGATGGTGGCTTTAGAGTGGTTTTGGCACGTTATGGGGGGAAGGCGTTGGGATTGGATCCGTTCGAGCGAATAAAAATTGGCGAAACCGGTGTGGCGATAACTCGGCTAGGGCTGGGCGGTGTTTTTGTCGGTGGGCGGGAGCTTGATGACGGCTCCAGCACCGATTATGAGACGGCGCTCGCAACACTGGAGCATGCTCATCGTATCGGGATTCGTTATTTTGATACCGCGCCGTTCTATGGTCGAGGACGGAGTGAGAAACGCTTCGGCAAGGTGCTCGGCCAATTGCCGCGAGACAGTTTCGTGCTGTCGACCAAGGTTGGGCGCCTGCTGGTGCCCGACCCGGACGCCCCGGGACATTGGGCCAAGGATGACATCGCGCATATGACGGCGCATTTCGACCTTTCCCGCGACGGCATTTTCAGAGCGGTCGAGGAAAGCCTGGAGCGTCACCACCTTGGTCACGCCGAGATTCTGTACCTGCATGACCCCGACGTCGAGAATTTGGAGGACGAGGCGATCGCTACCGCTTTTCCGACGCTGATGGAGCTGAAGGAACAGGGTATAGTTAAAGCAATCGGCACGGGCATGAACCAATGGGAAATGCCGCTCCGGTTCCTTCAACAGTTTGACCTGGATGTCATTCTTCTGGCTGGCCGCTACACGCTGCTTGATCAGGTGGCCTATCCGGAGTTGTTGCCGTTCTGCGAGCGCAAGGGTCTCAAGATCGTCACCGGTGGGCCGTTCAATTCTGGTATTCTCGCGGCCGCTGATCTTGATCAACCTGTGTGGTTCAATTATCAGCGCGCGGCGCCCGAATGGATCGACAAGGCGCGGGCCTTGAAGGCAATCTGTGGGCGCCATGGTGTCGACTTGCGAGCGGCGGCGCTGCAATTTCCGCTAGCGCATCCGGCGGTTGCCTGTGTCATTCCCGGCGCCGCCAGCCCCCAACAGGTGGAGGAGAACGCGGCCCTCATCCGAGTGGATTGTCCCGCCGACCTTTGGGCCGAAATGAAGCATGACGGGCTTATCCCGGCGGATGCTCCAACTCCTTGAAGGATCGATGATAGAGGGTATTCAACGATGTATATGACCCAGGGATTGCGGCGGACTGCCAAGATTTTGCCAGACAAGACGGCGCTGATCTCAAAGACGGTGGAGATTACCTGGGCGACGTTTCAGGATCGAGTAGCGCGTCTGGCCGGCGCGTTGCACGGCCTTGCCATGAAAACCGAGGATCGGGTGGCGATGCTGTCCTTCAACTCGCATCGGTATGCCGAATACTATTAAGGGGTGTTTTGGGCTGGCGCCAACATGGTTCCAATGAATATCCGTTGGTCCTTGGCCGAGCATATCTATTCGATCAAGGATTCAGGGGCCCGTTTCCTGATCGTCGATGATGCTTTCGCTGAAATGGGTGCCGAGATCGCTAAGGAATGTGCGTCGGTGGAGCATGTGATCTTCGCCGGTGACGGGCCCTGTCCTAGCGGTATGTTGCCTTTCGAGGATTTGATCGCCGACGCGGTGCGGGCCGAGGATGCTTTTCGCAATGGCGAGGATCTGGCGGGAATATTTTATACCGGCGGCACCACCGGTTTTCCAAAGGGCGTGATGTTGCCGCACCGGGCGCTATGGGCAAGCTCATTTTGCTTCGCGGCTGGGGCCAACGTGACGCCGGAGGATCGAATGATCCATGCACCGCCGCTTTTTCATATCGCTGGCAGCGCCATGTTGTTGACCACGACTCTGGCCGCTGGCAGTCATGCTTTTATTCCAGGCTTTGCGCCGAAGGCTTTCCTGGACGCGGTGACTGATTTCGGCGGTACGATCACTTGCTGGTGCCGACGATGATCGCGATGCTGCTGCAGTCACCAGAGCTGGAAGCCACTGATACCAACAAGCTGACGCGGATGCTTTACGGTGCGTCGACGATGACGCTGACGATCCTCAAGGAAGCGATGAAGAAAATACCAGAAACTCGTTTCATCCACGCCTATGGGCAGACGGAGCTGGCGTCCCTGGTGACGCTGCTTGGCTTGGATTATCACGTTTTGGAGGGACCCAAGGCCGAGAAAATTCGGTCGGTTGGTCAAGTGGCCCCACCGGTGGAGATCGAGATCGTCGACGCGAACGGAGCCGAAGTGCCGCGTAATCAACCAGGCGAGGTGCGGGTTCGTGTTGCCAACGCGATGCTCGGTTATTGGAACAAACCAGAGCAAACCGCCGAGACCTTGCGTAATGGCTGGGGCTATACCGGCGATGGTGGGGTGATGGACGAGGACGGTTTGATCTACATCGTCGATCGGGTGAAGGACATTATCATCTCGGGTGGCGAGAACATCTATTCCGCCGAGGTCGAGAATGCGATCATGCAATTCCCGGGGCTGGCGGAATGCGCCGTCATCGGTATACCGGATGTTAAATGGGGCGAGATGGTGCACGCGGTTGTCGTGCCGCGCGAGGCTCAGAAGCCGGAACCCGAGGCTATTATCGCGCTATGCCGTGCGTTGATCGCTGGCTACAAATGCCCCAGGACGGTCGAGGTGCGATCCGAGCCATTACCCAAATCCGGTGCCGGAAAAATCCAAATATTCGAGCTGCGCGCGCCTTTCTGGGAAGGCCGGAATAGGAATGTAAGCTGATGACGCGTCTGGACCGAGCCGCACCGCTACCGGGCTATTTCGCGTCACCCTGGCCGGTTGAGTGCGGCGGTAATCGAAGACAAAAGGCGGCGTTGGGTGGGCTTGACGCTCGGTCTGGTTCGGCAAGCGTGACAACGCGCTGGGACGGCAGATAGCGTGTCATGACCGTCCGCCGAGCGCCAGGCGAGATCTTTGTCGGTGGTACTATGCCCGCATGGTCGGGTCCGGAGCCGCATGGATGGCTGCAAAGAATAGCCCCCAAAACCTTGGAGACGGTGGCGGAGTCACCGACCCTCCCGGCCGGTGGGCATGTCTGGTGCGGCGCGATCGCGGCGCATGCTAATGGCGATATTTACAAGGTTAATGGCTGCTACATGCATCGGTCTGACACGGATTGTCAGGTTGTGACGGAATGCCGCTTGCCGGTCGACCAGGCCCATAACGGCCTGCTCATCCTTTCTGACGGTACCATCGTGACCAAGGGTCTTCGCTTGGTGGAACAGGGACCATCTACGGTGACACGCCTGTCTTCGAATGGGCTGGAGGTGATTGGAGAGCCGCTCCAGTTGCCGGAAGGTTCAATGGGGCAGATTGCCAGCGATCTGACCGACGACGGTGAGTTCATCTATATCCCGGGTATTGAGCGTGTCTGGCGCATCCCCGTTGAGCCCGACCTTATGTCCATCGACCTGGGCTTTTCGCCGCTCTATCGCAGGTAAAGAGGGACTCAGGGCCTGTCGAGGCCCCGAGCAACCGGTTGAGCTGGCGGCGGCCCGCGCCTTGGTCTGGGCCACAGCGGTTGTTGAAGGTCTCGCTCGAAACCGGGGATATCCGCGAGATTGAGCCATTTGGAACCCCGGGCGGTGGGATCATCGCGCCGCCGGTCCATGTGCCGGAACATGGCATCTGTATCGCCTGGGATAGCATCAATGGCGGCCTTGCCGGGAATCGCGGACGATGCCGACGGTCTGCGGGTGGCTTGGGCGCTGGACGCGCGGCCGTCCATGCAACCGGTAGTGTTCCTCGAAACCGGCAAGCTGGTGATCAATGATTTGCGCGACAATGACGATCGATTGATAGTGGTCGATATTCCAACTCGCACGGTGATCGATGATGTAAGCGCCGGTTCCAGAGTCGCCAATGGGATGTTCCTTACCCCTGGCGGCGACCGGGATGTGTATTACTGCTCCACCTTCGCGGTCGCGCGCGTTCAGTGGGGATAGAAGCGAGGTTTGAATCCGCCTGATGCTCAATGCGGCGGTGCCTCTACCGCACGCGCCCTTGAGCGGCTAGGCTATGCGATCTTATGAGAGATATTACGCGTCAATCGGTCGACCGAGCCGACGCCAGGGAGCGGACCATGAACGGGATTGATTATATCGCACAAATCCTGAAGCAAGAGGGCGTCGACTGGATGTCCTGCTTTCCCAGCAACCCGCTAATCACCGCGGCCGCCAAGATCGGTATCCGACCGATCGCGTTCCGGCACGAGCGTGGCGCGATGATGGCCGCCGACGGCTACAGCCGGATCAGCGACCGTAAACGTTTCGGCGTGGTCGCGGTTCAGTCCCAGGCTGGTGCCGAGAATATAATGGGTGGGCTCTCGCAGGCATACGCCGACAACGTCCCGGTCCTGGTCATGCTCGGTGGTAATGCCCTCAATCAACTCTCCGTGCGACCGAATTTCCACGCAGCCCAACGGATGCAGGGGTGGGCAAAGCAGATCGAAACGATCTACACGCCAGGCCAGGTCGGCGACGTAATGCGCCGGGCCTTCCACGCGCTGCGTAACGGCGCTCCGGGGCCGGTGGTGGTCGAGTTGACCCAGGATGTCTGTGGTCAGGACCTGCCCGAGGCCGCGATGAACTATCGCTCGCCAAAACTTTCCCGCCAGACGCCCGAAGCAGCAGATATCGTGGCCGCGGTCGATGGGCTACTGAAGGCTAGCAAGCCGGTGATCTGGGCAGGTGCCGGCGTATTGGCTTCAGGCGCTACCGAGGCATTGCGGGAGCTCGCGGAACTAACCGCCGTGCCGGTATTCTGCACCATGCCGGGGAAATCGGCGATGGATGAGCGCCATCCCCTGGCGCTCGGCGCCGGCGGCGGGACCACTACCAAGGCCGCGCATGCCTGGCTTACCGAGAGTGACGTTTTCCTCGGATTGGGTACCAGTTTGACCCGCTCACCTTATGGCCAGGCGATCCGGGGCGGTAAAGTCATGATCCATAACACAGTGAATCCCGATGATATCAACAAAGACGAGGCGGCCGATGTCGGTCTTGTCGGCGATACCTTACTCACGATCGAGGCTTTGATCGTCGAGGTGAAGGCGCGGACCGGCGGCAAGGGCACGGGCGATCGTGCCAAGGTCGAGGCCGAGGTCGCTGCCGTGAAGGCTGAGTGGATGGCTGAATGGACGCCCATCCTCACCTCGGATGAAGAACCGATGAGCTATTACCGGGTGATCCATGAGCTGAACCAGAACCTTGATCTAGAGAACAGCATCGTCACGCACGACGCCGGCGCGCCCAGGGACTCGATCGTGCCGTTCTATAACGCCACGACGCCACACAGCTATATCGGCTGGGGCAAGACCACGCATCTGGGTTTTGGCATACCGCTGATGGTCGGGGCCAAGATGGCCGAGCCTGATAAGTTCTGTCTCAACCTGATGGGTGATGGTGCGTTCGGTATGTCCGGCACCGATATCGAGACCGCCGCCCGCTCCGGCGTGGCGATCACCACGGTGCTGCTGAATAACAGCGCCATGGCGACCTATTCGGGGCCTACCCAAGGCACCATCGGTGCCGAGGCGCGTGAGCAATATGGCGTCTCCACCATGCATGGGGATTATGCGAAAATCGCCGAAGGCATGGGCGCCGTTGGCCTTCGGGTGAGCAAGCCTTCCGAGATGGGGCCGGCGCTGCATGAGGCGCGTCGGCTGAACGGCGAAGGTCGGACGGTTCTGATTGAGGTCGCCGCGAATGTCGAGGAACGTCGCTCGAGGTTCGTTGCGCGGTAATGAAAGTCCCAAATTAACCAAAAGTCGGGAATAGACAGGGGAAAGCGATGAGTACCAAGGGGGTGGCCTACGTGATGGGGGCCTATGAGCATCCCACTCGCAAGGCAACGGACAAGTCCATTGCCCAACTGCATGCCGAGGTCGCCAAGGGTGCGCTTGATGACGCGGGGCTGACCAAGGACGACGTGGACGGCTATTTCTGCGCCTCGGACGCGCCGGGACACGGACCGCTCAACATGGTTGACTACATGAACTTGAACGTTCGGCACGTGGACGCGACTAATACCGGTGGTTCCTCGCATATGATCCATGTGGCGCACGCGGCCCAGGCGATCGCGGCGGGTAAGTGCTCGGTGGCGCTGATCACCTTGGCCGGGCGGCCGCGCAGCCAAGGCCAGGAACGTGGCATGATCCCTCGGGCTGATAACCCGTTGCAGCCGGATTTTCAGTGGGAAAACCCGTATGGGATCACAACGCTCAATATCTATGCCATGGTGGCCATGCGGCACATGTACGAGTTTGGCACCACTAGCGAGCAGCTTGCCTGGGTTAAGGTTGCCTGCTCGCATCACGCTCAGCACAACCCCAACGCGATGTTACGCGACGTGGTGACCGTAGAGGACGTGGTGAATTCACCGATGGTCTCGGACCCTCTGCATCGCATGGATTGCTGCGTTGTCAGCGACGGTGGCGGAGCGTTGGTGGTTACCAGCAAGGAAGTCGCCAAAAGCCTTAAACGCCCAATGGTCAAGCTGATCGGCGCGGGCGAGGCACCGAAAGGTCAGATGGCCGGTGCGGTGGATCTTTCTTATTCCGGTGCCGCCTGGTCTGGACCGCGGGCTTTCGCTGAGGCTGGTGTCAGTCAGGCGGATATCAAATACGCCTCGATCTATGACAGCTTCACGATCACGGTTGTCATGCAGATCGAGGACTTAGGTTTTTGCGCCAAGGGTGACGGTGGGAAGTTCGTCTCGGACGGTAACTTGATCGCCGGTGTTGGCAAGTTTCCAATCAACACCGATGGCGGCGGGCTGTGTAACAATCACCCGATGAACCGGGGCGGAATGACCAAGGTTATCGAGGCAGTTCGTCAGCTTCGAGGCGAGGCGTATTCG
>JAPKDN010000131.1 GCA_028822575.1 Alphaproteobacteria bacterium
CTTCTGGCGCGCCTCGGCGGTATCCGGGTGTGCCAGATCGCGCTGCTGGCCTGTACCGGGGCCCTGTCCCTGGCGGGGATGATCCCGGTTTGGCCGGTGATCTTGTTGTCGGCGGCGATGATTGGGCTGTCCCTGGGGACGGTCAACCCGGCGGGGTCGCGCATTCTGGCGCGGCATTCGCCGCCGCGCTGGCAACCGTTGATATTCTCGATCAAGCAGACCAGCACCCCGGTCGGCGGCATGCTGGCCGGGTTGTTATTGCCGCCACTGATGGCGCTTTATGACTGGCGGGTCGCGATCATGGCGATCGCGGTGATTCCGCTGTTGGCCCTAATTGGCGCCCAGTTCATCCGCGCCGGTCTGGATGATGACCGCGATCCGACATTCCAAATCAAGCTATCCGGTCTCGCGGATTCACTGAGGGTGGTGTTCGCTAGCAAGCCACTGTTGCTGCTGGCTATCGCGGGCGGCCTCTACACCTTCGTGCAGATGGGCATCCTGACCTTTATCGTCATCTATCTGGAGGAAACCCATGGGCTTGCTACCAAGATGGCTGGGGGTGTCTTCGCGATCATCCACGCCACGGCCATTCCGGGACGTATTATCTGGGGCATGGTGGCCGGCCGTTGGTTCGGCAGCTGGATTTTGCTCGGACTGATCGGGATCTTGATGGCGGTAGGCATCATCGCCATCAGTTTCTTCACTCCGGCCTGGCCATTCTGGTTGATCGCGCTGGTCGCGACCTTGCTGGGCGTCAGCACCAATGGTGTTCTGGGGTTGTGGTTCTCTGAATTCGCCCGGCTCGCGCCGAAGGACAAGGTCGGGGACGCCACTGGCGGCGGCCAGGCTTTTCTGTACCTAGGGATCGTTTCCGGTCCGCCGGTCTTCGGCGCGATCGTTGAATTTGGCGGCGGCTACACGAATGCCTTCCACGGGATCGCGGCGCTGGCGCTCGCGACAGGGGTGTATCTGTTGTTCACCCGGCGCTTTGGGACGCTCTGACTCCAGGATTAAAACCACGCCAACGCACTTTATGTGCTGTTTTTCACGCGTCTCCGCCAAAGTTTGCCGTGACGGTATCTACCTCGATTGGGAGGGCGATGATGGCCAAGGATCTTGAGTGGCGACGCGCGGCGCGGGAGCGCAGTATAGAGGTCGGAGACCTTTCGCGCCACACCGGAACCCGATTGTCCGGCTTCGAGATGGCGCAAATCCCGGACCAGGGTTTGATCGACCTGCTGAAAGCGGCGGTCGCGGGGCTGGTGTTGTTACTATTCCCGGATCAGCAAAACCTTACGCCAGCGGGTGACGTCGATTTCGCCGGCCATTTCGACGGAGTCTTCAATCTGCACAACCGGCGCGGCCTCTGCCTGCCGGGCCATTTTGAGGTCTTTCTCGTCGGCAATGTGGCCGGTGGTTAGCCGAAGGCTGTATCGGGCGAGTGAGTGGGATACGGATATTTATCGCCGCCGCTTGCATCGCACCATTCTTTGGGACAAAACCATGCCGCCCGGAAGCTCGGTCGCGGTCTGATACACGCGCCGGCGAAATCTCCTGGCGCCTGTCAAACGGTCGTCGTTCCGGCGGCTAGATCATTCCAAATGAATGGACGAAAAGATGCGTGCAGTTGTTTGCCGGGAATTCGGCCACTACAGAGACATGGCTATTGAAACCGTGGATGACCCGACGCCAGGCCCCGGCCAGGTGGCCATCCGTATTCAGGCTACGGGCGTCAGTTTCGCCAATATCCTGCAAATCGCCGGCAAGCATCAGAACAAGGCCGAACCACCGTTTACCCCCGGCGCCGAGATTTCCGGCATTGTCTCGGCGATTGGCCCGGACGTGTCCGGTTTCGCCCCCGGAGATCGGGTGGTCGCGGCGGTCTCTAATGGTGGCCACGCGGAAATAGCGGTGGCTCGGACCGATCTTACATTCAAGATGCCGGACTCGATGAGTTTCCCCGAAGGAACGGTATTCCCGTCCATCCTCGCGACCTCCTATGCCGGGGTGGCGATCGAGGGACGGCTTGAGGCGGGAGAGACCTTGCTGGTTCATGGGGCCGCCGGTGCCACTGGATTGGCGGCGGTGCAGATCGGCCGGGCTCTAGGCACCGTGGTGATTGCCTGTGCCAGTACCGAGGAAAAGCGCGCCGCGGCGCTTAAGGCCGGCGCCGACCATGTGCTCCCCTCGGGAGAATTTCGCGACCGAGTTCTGGAACTGACCGGCGGCCGTGGCGCCGACGTGGTGTTTGATCCGGTGGGTGGCGCGGTGTTTCGGCAGTCCCTGCGTTGTATCGCGCCGGAGGGCCGGTTGCTGGTGATCGGTTTCGCGTCGGGTGATATCCCGCAGGTGCCGGCGAATATCGCCCTGGTCAAAAATATCGCCATCGTCGGCGTTTACTGGGGCTATTATATGGGGTGGGCCAAGCTCGAGCCCAGTCCCAGGGCCAAGCGCCGGCTGGCGGAGTGCTTCTCCGAGCTTTTCAAGCTGTACGAAGCGGGCAAGATCAAACCTCAGGTGCACGGCACCCTACCCATCGAGAAGTTCGCCGACGCACTCGCGATCGTCGACGAACGCCGCGCGGTCGGCAAGGTGGTGATGCTGACCTAGCCGAAGAGTGGCAGGTCGGTTAGGTCGAGAATGCCGTCTCCTCTAGGATGCCAATCCGGGTGGTTACCACGGAGGCCGACCCAGCGCGCGTGATTGTAAACGGTGAGCCAAGCGGGGTCCTTGCGCAATAATCCATGGCACCGCCGATAAAGAGCCTCGCGTGTATCCCAGTCGATGGTGGTCCGCGCCTGGTCGAGCAAGGCCTCGACATCTGGGTTCGCGTATCCTTGCCACCAAGAGCCCGCCACACGGCAGTCGATCTTCTCGTGGAGGACGCGGAAAGTGCTCATCGGGCTAGAATCGAATACGCACATGTCATGGATCGCTTTGTCGCGCACTTGTTCGGCGTAAGCGACCCGGTCTTGAACCAAACGGACCCGGAACGTGATCCCAACGGCTTTTAGTTGATCCGCGATGGCTGCCGTCAACACCTCTGCCTCGTCGGGCAGACGGGTTGGGCAATCGACAGTGATCTCCAAACCATCGCTATGACCGGCTTCGGCGAGGAGGCGCCTCGCGCCCTCGATATCCTGAGGGTTTGCATTGTCCGTCTCACCGCATCCGAAATGCGAGGAGCTGATAAATCCGGGGAGAGCTTGGCCGCCCCCGCGCAGCACGGTACCGATCAGGGCTTGCCGGTCGATCGCCAGATTGATTGCGCGTCGGACCCTGGAGTCTTTAAACGGGCCTCGCGCAGCGTTCAGAAGGTAGATGATCGCGGTGGGGTCAATGTGTCTTGCGAGGGTAATGCTCGGGTTGCCATCGAGCGCCGTGACTTGGTCCGGGCCAAGCCGTGTGGCGACATCGCAATCGCCAGCCAAAAGGGCGCTGACCCGAGTGGTCGTATCGGTTTGTTGGCGGCAGGCGATTTGGGCGTTTGCGACCGACCCACCCCACCAATCAAGGTTTGCGGATAGCCGGATTTGGTTGCTTTGGGCTATGGCCTTGACGCGATAGGCGCCCGAGCCGATCGGTGCATCTAAGAAACCGGGGCGATCGGCGGCGTGGGGCGGCAAGGCGTAGCCTGAGACCAGGATATCCAAAAGGTCGGCGCAGGGCTCCACCGTGGTAATGGTAAGAGCGTGATCGTCCTCGACCGTGACCGTTGCCCCGCCAAGATACTGCCCCCAGACCGCCGGCGCGCCGAGGGTGGCGCCAATATCCGGACGCATCATCCGCTCTATGGAAAATTTCATCGCCCGAGCGTCGAGGGTGCTGCCATCGTGGAAGCCAAGGTTCGTCCGAAGTTGGAAGCGCCATGACCTGGCATCGTCCGAAACGCTCCATGTTTCCGCCAGTGCCGGGCGGTAACGACCATCCGGCCCGCGTCTTACCAAGGCATCGAAAACCGCTTCAAGCACGGCCAGGGTGTCGGCGTTGTCGGTGCAATCATGCGGGTCGGGTAACTCAACGCGCGATTGCAGGATCTTGGTGGGCATGGGGTTTCCGGATCCAGGTTTCGCAGGGGGGCGGGTTTGGGCTTGATGGCCCGGATACAGTCGCCCGGTGCTGCCGTTACGGCAACGGTTTTCCAATCCTCAAGTGGCGGTGAGGCCTATGCTGCTATCGCCATTGACCTCTGATACAGTTGTGCCGAGGCTGGATCTCGACCCCGAGAGAAAGAGGCAGCCCCTTTTGCGAAATTCTCACGATTTGACGGAGAGAGTATGTCGTTGCCGCAATTTTCGAATGTCGGTGCCGCGCCGACACATGTCGCGCCGTTCAGCCACGCGGCCGAGGCTGATGGCTGGGTCTTCATCACCGGTCAAATGCCTACCGATCCCGACGATGACGCCAAGCCCTTGGCCGACGGCGTCGAAGAGCAAACCCGCCGGGTGATGGACAATCTGCTGATCGTCCTTGACGGCGTGGGGCTTACTCTTGAAAACGTGGTCAATTGCCGGGTTTATATCACCGAATTCAAACGCGACTTCGCGGCGATGAACTATGCGTATAAAGCGTATTTTCACCCTGATAGGCTGCCATCACGGACCTGTATTGGCGTAACCGGTTTGGCTCGGGACGCGTTGGTCGAGATCGATATGGTGGCGCGCCGTCCATAAAGGGACCCCTTCGCGCGTCTAAATCAATCAGCCGACCGAGCGCCGCACTGCCCCTCAACAATCCGGGTTGTGGAAGGCTCCACACTTGTTTTCACGCGCCCGGGTGTTCGACACTGTGTGCGAAGCATGCATCGATAGACCAGCCAACCGGAGCCACCACGCCCATGACCTCCAATTCTTATGATTATATCGTCGTTGGCGCCGGATCGGCGGGTGCGGTCATCGCGAACCGGTTGAGTGAAAACGGCGCCTACTCCGTGTTGTGCCTGGAGGCGGGGACTGAGGGCTCGAATTATTTTTGGTCAAAGGTGCCGGTGGGAATAGCCAAGCTGGTCGACAATCCCGCCGTCAACTGGTGTTACCGATCCGAGGCGGACGAGGGCAGCGGCGGTCGAGAGATCGAGGTGCCGCGCGGCAAGATGCTCGGCGGTTCAAGCTCCATCAACGGCATGGTCTTCGTGCGCGGCCAGTCCCAGGATTATGACCACTGGGCGCAGCTCGGCAACCGTGGCTGGAGCTATCAGGACGTGCTGCCGGTGTTCAAGAAGATGGAGTCGTATGAAGGTGGCTCGGATGAGTTTCGCGGCCGCGATGGCCCGCTCAAGGTCACGGACAGCAAGCGCGGCCAGGTGCCGTTGCTGGAAAAAATGATCGAGGCGGCCGGCAATATCGGCCTCAAATACAATGCCGACTACAACGCCGAGACCCAAGAGGGGATCGGCATGTCCCAGGTGACGATTAACAAGGGGCGGCGGCAGAGCACCGCTTATTGTTATCTCGATCCGGCGCGAGACAGACCGAACCTGACCATTCAGACCGGGGCGATGGCGGAAAATCTGATCCTTGAGGACAAGCGCTGTGTCGGTGTGCACTACTCGGTAAACGGCGAGACCCGAGACGCCCGGGCGACAAGGGAAGTGGTGGTCAGCGGCGGCTCGATCAATTCGCCCAAGCTGTTGGAGCTGTCCGGCATTGGTCAGCCGGAATTGTTGGCGAGCCATGGCATCAAATGTGTGCACGAATTGCCCGGGGTCGGCGAGAACCTGCGTGATCATTATTCGCCGCGAGTGAAATTCGCGATCACCGAGAAAAACGCCACTTTCAACGATAATGCGCGCGGTTGGCGATTGGTGCGTGAGGTCCTGAAATACGGGCTTTTCAAGACTGGCTTTCTAGCCTCGACCTCGGTGCCGATCCGGTTGTATTTTCGCACTCGGGAAGGGCTTGAATCACCGGACGCGACGATCTCGGTATTGCCCTTTATCTATGAGATGATCGGCCGTGAACGGCGCATCGCCAAGCAGGCGGGCATCACCATGAACGTCAACGTGCTGCGCTCCGAAAGCATCGGCGATATTCACATAAAATCCGTCGACCCGGCGGTGGCGCCAGCGATCCGCTTTAATTTTCTGTCCTCGCCACATGATCGCGATGGTCTGCTTGCCGCGATGCGTAAGGGGCGGGAGCTGATGGCGTCGCCGCCCCTGGCGGCCATGGTCGGCGGGGAGATCGCGCCCGGTATCGACAAACAGACCGACGCGGAACTACTCGAATGGGTGCGCAACAACGCCGAGACCACCTATCACCCCATCGGCACCTGCAAGATGGGCATGGACCCGATGGCCGTGGTCGATAGCCAACTTAGGGTCCATGGTATCGAAGGGCTGCGCGTCGCCGACGCCTCGATCATGCCGACCCTGACCTCGGGCAATACCAACGCGCCGTCGATCATGATTGGTGAAAAATGTGCCGAGATGGTGTTGGCCGCGGCCGGGTAGGCGAACGTCACATCGCTCCGACGGTCGGCGCGACCGACCCTGAAACGCCCATATGGTGAATGTGAGGGTGGGGGCTTGCCGGTTACCACCTTGAAATACTGTTTGCTATGCTCAGGCTACCGGCGAAGGATCGGGCCAGGGATTTGACAAGATGGGAACGCGGACGATGGACGTTAAAACCTATGATTACATTGTGGTCGGCGCTGGTTCGGCCGGCGCTGTCCTTGCGAACCGGCTCAGCGCGAGTGGTGAACACAAGGTGCTGTGCCTCGAGGCTGGGACGGAGGGCTCGGACTATTTTTGGTCGCGGGTGCCGATCGGGATGGCCAAACTCATCGACCGTCCCGCCGTCAATTGGTGCTTTTCCTCGGAACCGGACGAAGGCAGCGGTGGGCGCCGTATCCCTGTGCCTCGGGGCAAGATGCTGGGCGGGTCGAGCTCGATCAACGGCATGGTCTTCGTGCGCGGCCAGCCTCAGGATTATGATCACTGGGCTCAGCTCGGTAACCGGGGGTGGAGTTACACCGATGTGCTGCCAATTTTCCGCAAGATGGAAAGTTATGACGGCGGCTCGGACGAGTTTCGCGGTCGCGACGGCCCACTGCGGGTGACCGACACGCCACCGGACATCAGTTCGCTCCATAAACGCATGATCGCGGCGGCCGAGAAGATCGGCATTCCCCATACCAAGGATTATAACGGCGGTGATCAGGAAGGGATCGGCATCACCCAGATCACCATCAACAAGGGACGCAGGCAAAGCACCGCTTATTGCTATCTCGACCCGGCGCGGGGGCGCTCGAACCTGACGGTCGAGTCCGGCGCCATGGCTGAGACCTTGATCATCGAGGACAAGACCTGTGTCGGTATCCGCTACACCGTAAATGGCCAAAAGCGTGAGGCCCGGGCGCATAAGGAAGTCGTTGTCAGCACTGGCTCGATCAACTCGCCCAAACTGTTGGAACTTTCCGGCATCGGGCAACCGGACATTCTGGGTGAACACGGCATTGACGTTGTCCATGAGCTGCCCGGCGTGGGCATGAACCTTCGGGATCACTACTCTCCACGAATACGCTATGAGATCTCCGAGAAGGGCGCGACCTTCAACGATAATGGAAGGGGCTGGCGTCTGGTGCGGGAGGCGCTCAAATACGTCTTCACCAAGGAAGGTTTCTTCGCCATGACAGCGGCGCCAATCCGGATGTATTTCAAGACCCGCGAAGGCTTGGATTCACCCGATGCGGCGGTCGCGATTACGCCGTTCCTGTACGACGCGGCGCCCGACGGTTCACTGCGTATCGCCAAGCAGACGGGCGTGACGGCGATCGCCAATGTCCTGCGTTCGGAAAGTATAG
>JAPKDN010000132.1 GCA_028822575.1 Alphaproteobacteria bacterium
GCGCTGATGTTCGCCGCTGGTCTTCACGTCTCGGCCGCTTCTCCGGCGGCGCATATCATCGAATTTTCCCTCGGCGCCAATCCGATGCTGTTCGAGCTATCAGAAGAAACCCCGACCTCGGTAGATGGGATGGTCGAGATCCCGGACCGTCCGGGGCTGGGTGTGACGATCAATGAGGACTTCGTGAAGCGATATACCGTTGAATAGAACAGGCTGGTGGTTAGGGTTAGCCTGTTTTGCGGTCGAAAAATGGCCGATAAGAAGCTTATCTGAAATTGGCATCCATTTGACATGTTTGTGGGGGTCCTCGGCGGTCCTTATGCCAGACGGAAACCAAGTGAGGTAAATATCGGGAACAACCGATGAAAGTCGAACCCATTAGCGTCAGTTTTGACTTCGCTGATCCGACCATGTGGCGGACGGTTTTCCATGAAAAATTTTCTACTGCGCTAAGGAATAGTCCCTTCCATGTAACGGATCCGCGCTTGGCCGACATTCGGTTTGCGAGTGAGGACATCGCCATGGAGACGAACTGGCCGCGATTTGGTAACCCGGGGTCGGTGTTCATTCACGGTATCTTCGACAAGGGTCGCTATTCGAAATATCTGAAACGCCTTGTCGAAGCGGACAAGGCGTTCTGTGTCCTAAGCATGAATCCGGTCAATCAGTTGCCTGCTCGGTTGAGCTCATGCCGTCACCTTCTGGTAGCGGACGTCAACTTGTGTCGCGCCGATCGTGCCCGCAATCCCCGCACCATCAGCATGCCGGCCCCACCATTCGTGACCGGGTCTTCTGAGGGTGGAGAGAAACGTTTGCTGGCGTCGTTTCGGGGAGCGGCTTCACATCCTGTCCGAGCTGAACTGGCGAAGCTGGACCGTCCGGGTAGCATAGTCGTCGAGTTAACCAGCGACCGCCAACATGTTGGCGTCATAGATGCCGAAAATGAGGCGGCCGAGGATGATTACGTTCGGCTTTTAAGGGATAGTATTTTTGCCTTTGTGCCCCGAGGTGATTATGAATTTTCATATCGTCTGCTCGAAGTGATGTCCTTCGGATGCATTCCCGTCGTCATCTCGGATGGGCTTTTGCTTCCTTTTGATCGGATAATTGATTGGAGAAAATGCTCGTTGACGGTTCCGGAAGCAAGGGTTGCCGATATACCCGATTTGCTTGCGGGCATGAATAGCGCGACCGTGGATGCGCTGCGCGCCACCACCGAACGGGTCTACCGCGTGTTTCTGGAAAATTTCGATAAAATAGCGCATAGCCTGATCGCCGAGCTGTCAATCATTTCGCGATTGGACAACTCATTGATTTTGAACCGCTAACCGCGTTTTTGATCTATCAACCAATCGCGCTCATCAGGCTTATTTCCCCCATTGGGCTTATTTTTTCCGCTCTCGCTCCGCAAAAGATACAGTCCGCCACTAACCACCAGAACCGCGCCGACCAGAACCTCGACCCCCGGAATATCACCCCAAAAGATCGCACCGATAACTACGGCCCAGATCAGGGTCGTGTACTTGAAGGGCGCCACTAACGCGACCTCGCCAAGCCGAAAACTTTCGATCATCAGGTATTGCGCGCCGCCGACGAAGATGCCGGAGATCGCGAAAACCCATAGATGCTCGAGCTGAATCGGCGCCCAGCCGAACGGACAGCTTAGGAAGCCGGCCACCGTCACGAAGGTGGTGCTGATCATCAAGATCGAGCTTGAGGTCTCGGCGCTACTAATCTGGCGGGTCATCACGTCCCGTGCGGCCCCGAAGAATGCGGCGCCGATGGGGGCCAGCGCGGCGATACGAAAAGCATCCCCGGTTGGCTGCACGATAACCAAAACACCGGCGAATCCAACCAATATCGCGACCCAACGGCGCCAGCTAACCACTTCCCCCAGGAACGGGATCGCCAAAGCGACGGTAAGCAACGGACCAGCGAAGCTAATGGCGATGGCGTCGGCGATCGGCAACAGGCTAAGGCCAGTGACGAAACAAATCGTCGAGCCAGTCATCAGTCCGGCGCGGGTTAATTGGAGGCTCCACCGGTTGACCCGCAATTCTCTAGTTTTGCCGGTGATCATATAGAACGCCGCCAAAAGAACGACGATTGACACACCGCGCAAGGCCATTACCTGACCAACTGGATAGCTTTCTGTCAGAAATTTCGCCATGCCGTCATTCACGGTAAGTACCAACGCGCCAAGGGTCATGCAGAGCACGCCACGCATGGGCCTGGGGATCGCCGACAAGGTTTGGCGCAATGATGGCACTTGGATCCTATGCTTGGGTCGGGTTGGAGGATTATCCAGCGAGACAACCATGATTGAGTGTCTTGGGAAAGTCCTCAGTTGGCGAGAGGTGTCTTGGATGCTATCACGCGCCATGATTCGTATTAAAGATATGACATATCGCGTCGCTGGCCGGATGTTGTTTGATTTCGCCACGGCCACGGTGCCGTCCGGCCACAAGGTTGGGCTGGTTGGCCGCAACGGGTCAGGCAAGTCGACATTGCTTCGCCTGCTTGCTGGGACTGCCCAAATCGATGGCGGCGAGATCGCCATCGACGGCATCGCCGGGAACCCCAACGCCATCGGCACGGTTGAGCAGGAAGCGCCCAGTGGTGATCAGACACCGCTTGGGTTCACGCTTGCCGCCGACAAGGAACGCGCCGAACTTCTGGAGCGCGCGGAGATAGAGACCGACCCGCTGCGGATAGCCGAGACCCAAAACCGTCTGGTGGACATTGGCGCCCATATCGCGCCATCCCGCGCGGCGTCGATCTTGGCCGGCCTGGGCTTTGACGAGGCGGCGCAAAACAATCCTTTGTCGAGCTTTTCGGGTGGTTGGCGTATGCGGGTGGCGATCGCCGCGCTGCTGTTCGCCGAGCCAGAATTGCTGTTGCTTGACGAGCCGACCAACCATCTGGACCTGGAAGCGGCGATGTGGCTGGAGACCCATCTGCGCGCTTATCCCAAGACCCTGGTGGTGGTCAGCCATGACCGGGATCTTTTGAACCGCGCCGTCACCGGCATCCTGCATCTGGAGAACCTCAAGCTTACATACTATACTGGAGGTTATGACCGGTTCGAGCGGGTGCGGGCGGAACGGCTGGCGCTACAGGACGCGATGGCCCGCAAACAGGCGACCCAACGCAAGCACATGCAGGCCTTCGTCGACCGCTTCCGCTACAAGGCCAGCAAGGCAAGACAAGCGCAAAGCCGGCTCAAGGCGCTGGAGCGGATGGACGTGATCTCGATGGGTGCGGCCGAGCCGTCGACGGTGTTCCGCTTTCCGGAACCCGCTGTTTTACCGCCGCCCCTGGTAACCTTCGACAAGGCCTCGGTCGGTTATGAGGCGGGAAAACCGGTTTTGACTGGTGTTGATCTCAGGCTCGACGCCGACGACCGGATCGGGTTTCTTGGACAGAACGGCAATGGTAAATCGACCTTGGCCAAACTGATTGCCGGCAGACTAGAGCGGATGGCTGGCGACTCGCATCGCACGGCCAAACTTAAGGTTGGGTTTTTTGCTCAGCACCAGGTCGACGATCTGGTTATAGAGGATACTGCGACCGATCATCTGGCGCGCCTAATGCCCGATTCACCGAAGGACCGGGTGCGTGCCCGGCTTGGCGGTGTCGGCCTGGTGCAGGACAAGCAGACCACTAAGGTCAAGCACTTGTCCGGCGGCGAGAAGGCGCGGTTGACGATCGCGCTGATCACCCATGACAGTCCGCATGTGTTGATCCTCGATGAGCCGACCAACCATCTGGATATCGATGCCCGCGACGCACTGGTCCAGGCGCTGAACGACTATAACGGGGCGGTGATCCTGATTAGCCATGACCGGCGGCTGCTGGAGATGACGGTGGATCGTCTGTGGATGGTCGCCGATGGGACGGTGCAGCCGTTCGATGGAGATCTCTCGGACTATGCAGGCTGGCTCCGGGACAGGGCCAAGGCATCATCCAAGAATGCCAAGGCCAATGATAATGCGGGTGGCGAGGGCAATAGTCGCCTTGGGCGCAAGCAAGCCCGCAAGGCCGCCGCCGATCGCCGTAAGGAGAACGCTGATGCCCGAAAGGCGGCGCGCGAGGCGGAAAAGGCGTTGGGGAAACTGACGAGCCGGCGTCAGGCCCTCGTTGATAAGCTCGGTGATCCCTCGACCTACGAGAAATCCACCAGCGAAGTCCAGGACCTGGTCATGAAAAAGGAAGTCATCGACCGTGAGATCGTAGCGGCGGAGACCGCCTGGTTGCTAGCGAGCGAGGCACTTGAAGCGGCGGAGTAGGGATATGTCCGTCCAGGATCAACGCAAAGTGGCGGTGAAGGCGACCGTCGATGCCATCCGTATTATCGACCGACTGACTATTACCCGAATGAAAGAGTATCTGGTCGCCTTGGCCTGACATGTGAAATTGGCCCCACGCGCCGGTTTTCCAGCCATGGGTAACGAGGATGATGACACTCACTTGCTATCCCAGGATGCCAACGGGCGCGGCGCACTCTATCTATATTCCAGCGGCTTGGATGCTTAAACGCCACCACATGACCATCGGACCTGGAGCGTTATCGCTTGAATAGAGAGTGTTGAGCATAACAAGATTTATCGTCGATTTGATGATGGGGCGATGGAAGGGTGCGGGCGCAATAAGCCTGCCTGGGAATTCAGCATTTCGCCCGGCACCGGGCTTGCCTTGAGTGCCGACGATGTGCTCTCCATTCACGTCGGCTTTACCCGCCCGCTCATGAATCTGCAACTCTTCGGCAAGGGGTTTGAGTTTCTTTCGGGGCGTGTCAGCTTAGATATGAACGCCGGCGCCACGGCGCCCTATGGCGGGGCGGTTCTAGACCCAGCCTAGGATGGTCGCCCTCACTTGGAGTAGATCGAATGACCAAATTAATTTCCGCCACTGCGCTAAAGGCCCGGGTTGACGGTAGCGACGAGCTAGCCCTGATCGATGTGCGCGACGAAGGGGTGTTCGGCGCTCGCCACATTCTGCTTTGCGCCAATATTCCGTTGAGCCAGCTCGAGTTGAAGATTCCGGATCTGGTGCCGCGAAAATCCACCCCAATCGTGTTTTGCGACGGCTGTGGCAGCGGTCTGGCGGAGCGCGCGGCTAAGGTTCTGGAGGGGGTTGGTTATTCGGATATCGCGGTCCTTATCGACGGCATGGACGGCTGGGAAGCAGCGGGACTGGAACTGTTCAGTGGCCTCAACGTACCCAGCAAGGCGTTTGGCGAGTTTGTCGAGCATGCCTATGGCACCCCGTCGATTTCGGCTGAGGAGTTGAAGGCGATGCTTGATGGGGGCGAAAACATGATCGTCCTCGACTCGCGTCCGATCGATGAGTTCCGGGTGATGAACATCCCGACCGGCATCGATATGCCCGGCGCCGAGCTGGTCCATCGTATGCAGGAGTCGGTGCCCAACGTCGATACCACTGTCGTGGTCAATTGCGCTGGGCGAACCCGCAGCATCATCGGCGCCCAATCTCTTATCAACGCCGGCGTGCCCAACAAGGTTGTTGCGCTACGCAATGGCACCATGGGCTGGCATCTGGCCGGCTACAAGCTGGAGCATGGCCTGGAGCGCCGGCCGCCGGAAGTCTCCAGCGGAGGCCATAAGGTTGCCTTGGACCGCGCCGAGGCCGCCGGCAAGCGCTTTGGTGTCAAGCGGATCAATGCCGCAACCCTGGACAAATGGCGCGGTGAGCAGGCGGCCCGCACCCTGTGCATCCTTGATGTGCGTACAGTCGAGGAGTTTGAGGTCGGTCATATTGCCGATTCTCGTCATGCCGCCGGCGGACAGTTGGTTCAGGCGACGGATGTCTATGTCGCGACCCAGAATGCCCGCGTGGTGCTGGTCGACGACATGATGGTCCGCGCCCTGATGACCGCCAGTTGGCTGGAGCAATTGGCTTGGTGCGAGGTTTATGTCCTCGAGTCGGGGCTGCACGGTCAGCCGATCCTGCAAGGCAAACGCGAGGCACCTTCGTTCGGCCAGGAGGCGTCCGTAACGTCGGTAAGCCCGGTGGAGGCAAGCGCAGCGGTCGCTGGTGGGGCGATGCTGATCGATCTACAACGCAGCCTCGGTTACCGCGAAAAGCACGCCCAGGGCGCCTCATTCGGTATTCGCGCGCGCTTGGCCGAAGATCTGGCGGCCCGCGGAGAGAGTGGCGCGGTCGTTCTCATCTCGCCAGACGGCAAGCTGGCGCGGTTAGCGGCGGCGGACCTGGCGAGCTCGGGTTGGGAAGTCTCCATCATCGACGGTGGCACCCAGGCCTGGGAAGCGGCTGGATTGGCCATGGAAGCGGGGATAACCGACACGTTGTCGATCACCGATGACGTCTATCTGCGCGCCTATGACCGGACCGACCCGGTGGAGATTGATAAGGCGATGAATGATTACCTGACCTGGGAAATTGCGCTGGTCGCCCAAATCGCCAAACCCGGCGGAATCGCGTTCAAGGTCTATCCGGAATAAGGCAGGTCGGGGCTGTTTTATTGGGGGTAGGCTCTGGCGTCAGGGATGTCTGGCTAAGAAACGCCGAATTGTTAATATAATAGGTCTGTACCCCGTCGACAGACGAGGATGTGATGATCCTCCAAGTGTCATGAACAGCGTCCGGGTGTGGCGGGTTACTATTGCTGGCGGCATGACCGGGAGCGCGACTGATGGCTGGACCGACGAGCGAACCAGAAGGCGGGGATGAGCCGTGGCAATGGAAGGACGCGCGCTGGCGGCGGATGATCGACAAGGTCCGCGCTGGCCGTTCCCTCAAACCTAACGTCTGGAAAGATGGGGCCAAGGTGGCGGTGGCAATGTCCTTCGATTCAGATCATGAGACCAGCACCCTTCGTTATGGTGATAATTCTCCCAGTAAGCTTTCCCAAGGCCAATATGGTGGTCGAGTGGCGATCCCCAGGATCAGGAGGGTACTTGAGATGTATTCGGTCCCCGCCACGTTTTTTGTGCCGGCGGTGGTCGCCAAGATCCATTCGGAAGAGCAGCGCGTGCTGGCCGACGAGGGCCATGAAATCGGTATTCATGGGTGGATCCACGAGTTGAACAGCGTGCTCTCGGAGACCGAGGAGCGCGAAATGATGCTGCGCGCCTCGGATGTGTTGGAGCAGATTTGCGGCGTGCGTCCTGTAGGGATGCGGACCCCAAGCTGGGATTTCAGCCAGTACACGCTTAAGATCTGTCGCGAGATGGGGCTGCTGTATGACTCGTCACTTATGGCTGACGATGATCCCTATGAGTTGCTGGAAGATGGCGAGCCCACTGGGCTGGTTGAGCTGCCGGTTGAGTGGATTCGCGATGACGCTGTTTATTTCAACATGGACCGTTTCTCCGCCCACCGGCCCTATACCCCGCCATTGGCGGTCTTGGACATCTTCAAGGCGGAATTTGACGGCGCCTTGGCCGAAGGCGGTTTGTTCCTGATGACGATGCACCCGCATATCACCGGCCATCGCTCCAGGATGCCGGTGCTGGAAGAGCTAATCCGTTACATCAAGTCCTATTCTGGTGTTTGGTTCGCCACCCACGCCGAGATCGCAGCCTATTGCCTGGACTGTCAGGACATGGGACATCAGGCACGAGGGCCTCGTTGAGCGGCGCTGAGTTCGAAACCTGTCATCGTCCCAGTATGGTGACTTCGCGCCAGGGCTAAGAGCCCAAGACCACGAAGTCGGACCCTTCCGGCTAGGAAGAAATATATACTATGAGCATCTTTACTATCGGTGCGATCCTGGTAGGCTTGTCTGCCCTATTTGGCTTTATCAACCATCGC
>JAPKDN010000133.1 GCA_028822575.1 Alphaproteobacteria bacterium
AGTGATTTTGGTCCACATCTTGTGCCTCATCATTTGCTCGACACAAACGAGAGAATCACAACCGACTGAAATCACTCAACTAGTTTCGAGTTGGCCTCTTAGATCTCCATGGCGCTTTTGGTTATCTGGGCGCTGGTCTGGCCACTCAGTGCCAGTGGGACGCTGTCGACGATCAACAGCACGCTGCTACAGGGCTTCAACAGCTTTTATATCGTCGCGGTCGGGATCTTCGCGTTCTTCTGTTTCGCGGTCGCGATCATTCCCGCGAGCGGCAAGCGGTTACTCGGCAAGCCGGGAGAGAAGCCCGAGTTTTCCGATTTCTCGTGGTTCTCCATGATGTTCGGCGCCGGTCTGGGCGTTGGCCTGATGGTCTACGCGACGGCGGAGCCGCTTGGCCTGTGGGGATCGAACCCGGTGATCGTGGCCGGAGAGGTCGTGGGCAACACACAGCCGGCGGTCGAGTCCGCCTATCGCTATACCTTCCTGCATTACGGCTTCCATGCCTGGGCGATCTATGTGGTGACCGGGCTTTCCCTGTCCTACTACGCCTATACAAGGGACATGCCCTTGACGATCCGCTCGGCGTTGACGCCGATCCTTGGCCCGCTAGCGAACACCATGGTTGGCCATATCGTGGACATCCTGGGCGTGGTGGCGACGATCCTCGGTGTGTCGGTGACCATCGGCTTTGGTGTCAGCCAGTTCGTGGACGGGATTTACGCGGTCACCGACATGCAGTGGCTGATGAATTTGGAGGGGACCAAGCCGAAACCATCGACCGTCGGCCTGATCTCGGCTCTGGTTCTGATCATGGCCCTGTCCATCATATCCGCCGTTTCCGGCGTTGGGCGCGGCATTAAGTACCTGTCGAACCTGAACCTGGTGCTGTCGATCATACTGCTGGCGATCTTTGTGTTCTTTGGCTCCTTCGCGTTCGCCATGACACAGTTCGGGTCTTCCTTCGTGGATTACATCATCCACTTCGCGGCGCTTTCCTTTGGTGCCTATTTCCCGCTTTCGCAAGCCGACTTCGTGGCATCCCTGCCAGCGGCCGTTCAAGCGCTGCCAGCGGAAGATCTCGCGGCTCTGTATGGCGGCGGGACCAATGCCTGGGGCAACATGGCTGGGTTCGTGGCTAAACTGCCCGAGTCCTTCAAGGCCCTGGAAAACTCCGGTGAGTTGGCCAAACAAGTCTACGCGGCCGGCAACGACGGCCGTCAGTTCGGCTGGCAGTCCGGTTGGACGACCTTCTACTGGGCCTGGTGGATCGCGTTCTCGCCCTTCGTCGGCCTGTTCCTGGCGCGTATCTCCAGGGGCCGGACGATCCGGGAATTCGTTCTTGGATGTGTCATCGCGCCAGCCATCGTGTGTTTCCTCTGGATGACCATCCTGGGCGGCACGGCGGTTGATCTGGAACTCAATGGCGCCGCCAACGGTGCCATCATCGGTGCCTCGACCACGGCGAAGTTGTTCGCCACGTTGGGGCAGATGATCGATGGCGGTCTGCTGTCGGCCATCACGGTCATGTGCGTGGTGCTGATCCTGACCTTCCTGGTGACCTCGGCTGACTCCGGCATCCTGGTGATGAACACCATCATGTCGGGCGGCGACCAGCATTCCGGTATCAAGCACCGCATCATCTGGGGGGTTATCCTCACATTGGTGATCGGCGCGCTGATCATCGCCGGAAACACCGGTGCCGCGTCCGATCCGTTCGAGGCCTTGAAGAACGCCATGATCATCGGCGCGTTGCCGTTCACCATCGTCATGGTGCTGATGGTGCTCTCGCTCGCCAAGGCGCTCTATCGTGATGGGTTGCGCGACAAGGCCGGCGCCTCGTCGGACTGACGACCAACGTCGTTTGGCGTCTAAACGCCCCTCGCGCCCTCTCTGAAAAGGGAGAGCGCGAGGGGTTTCTTTTTGTGTAAGGCCAGCCCGCCTCGGATGAGATCAAGGCGGTATGGAAACGGCTTGTCTCGGGATAACCGATAAGGCGCCCCTACTCCCCCGCCCGCTTATCGATCCAGCCTTGGGTCCGGTTGGCGAAGGCGACCAGCGACAGCATTACCGGGACCTCGACCAGCACGCCGACGACGGTCGCCAGCGCGGCGCCGGAGTTAAGACCGAACAGGCTAATCGCCACGGCCACCGCGAGCTCGAAGAAGTTGGAGGTGCCGATCATCGCGCAGGGCGCGGCGATCCGGTACGGCACCCGCCACGCCCAGGCCGCCAAATAAGCCACCGCGAAGATACCATAGGACTGGATCAGTAGCGGGATCGCGATCAGGACGATCAGCATCGGCTGTGCCAGGATCACGCCGCCTTGAAAGCCAAACAGCAGCACAACCGTCGCCAATAGTGCCACCACCGACGCCGGCTTGACCCGCGCGGTGAAGGCATCCACCGCCGCCTCGCCCTCCGGTGAAGCCATCAGGCGCTTGCGGGTCAGGATGCCGGCGATAAGCGGCACCACCACATAGAGCAACACCGAGAGCAGCAGGGTCTCCCATGGCACCGGGATCTCGGTCACGCCCAACAAAAGCGCCACGATCGGGGCGAAGGCGAAGACCATGATCACATCATTCACACTGACCTGGATAAGCGTGTAATTCGCGTCGCCCTTGGTAAGCTGTGACCAGACGAACACCATGGCCGTACAGGGCGCGGCGCCAAGCAGGATCAGCCCGGCGATATAGCCCTCGGCATCCGCCGTTGGGATCAGGTCGGCGAAGATGCTCTTGAAGAACCACACCCCCAACAGCGCCATGGTGAAGGGTTTGATCAGCCAGTTGACGACAAGCGTGATCACCAGGCCCTTGGGCTGGTCCTTGATCCGATGCAGGCTGGCGAAGTCGACCGCGATCATCATCGGATAGACCATCGCCCAGATCAGCACCGCGACCACCAGATTAACGCTGGCGTATTCAATCCCCGCGAAGGTCTCGAACAGGCCCGGCATCATCTGACCAAGCGCGATACCGGCGACGATGCAAAGCGCGACCCAGACGGTCAGGTATCTTTCAAAGGCGGACATGGCCTCACTCCATCGATGTCATGAATTCTCAGGCGGAATTACCGTTTCCTTGGCTTCGATCAGCTCAAGAAACGTGATCAGCGGGCGCACCGCCGTTGGTTCAATCGAATAGCAGACGCGAGGGCGCATGATTTCACCGGTGATAATCCCGACTTCCTTCAGGATCCTCAGATGCTCGGACGTGGTCGAAGCGGCAAGGCCGATCTCCTCGACGATGTCGCAGCCGATACAGGTATGGCGGCGCAGCAGAGTCTCGACGATCTGGATACGCGAGGGATGCGCCAACGCCTTCGCCAAATTCGCCAGCCGAACGGCGCGGCCGGTTTGATCCGCCTCGCCCACCGGATAGGATGACGTCGTCGCCATTGGTTTGGCGGGCATCACAAGCTCCCTAATTCGTCATTCGACGAAGGACGTATAACTATCCAATCACGCCTCGGCAAGACTTTCGCGACCGCACCGAAACTCAAAGGAACCCGACCATGTCTCGCTCTCTTGAAGGGATGACCGTCCTGGATCTAAGTCATGCGTTATCGGGACCATTTGGCACCATGTTGCTGGCCGAGCTCGGGGCCGACGTGATCAAGGTGGAACCGCCCGGCGGCGACCATTTTCGGCCCAGCAATGGCGGCGCCACCTTCGCGGTGGTCAACCGGAACAAGCGTGGCATCGCCATGGACCTCAAGCACCCCGACAGCGCCCAGGTCATGGAACGGCTAATCGATCGCGCCGACATCCTGGTCGAGAACTTCACGCCCGGAACCGCCGCCCGGCTTGGCTATGGTTATGACACGGTAAGCGCGCGGAACCCCGGGATCATCTATGCCTCGATCTCGGGTTTCGGTCAGGACGGTCCTTATCGCGATCTTAGAGGCTATGACGCGGTGGCCCAGGCGATGTCAGGCATCATGGCCGCGACCGGCGAACCTGACCGACCGCCAGTGCGGGTCGGTCCCTCGATGATCGACATGGGCACGGGCATGTATGTGGTCATCGGCGTCCTCGACGCGCTACGCACCAGGGACCAGACAGGCCAAGGGGCGTATCTGGATTTCAACTTGTTAGAATCGGCACTTTCCTGGATGTCGCAGAACATCGCGCGATACTCGCAAACCGGGGTAGTACCGCCGCGCACGGGATCGGCGTTGGCGACGTTTTCGCCCTATCAAGTCTTCAACGGACGCGAGGGACAAATCTTCATCGGCGCTTCGACCCAACGCTTCTGGCTTAGGGTCTGCGACGCGCTTGGGCTTCAGGACCTCGTCCACGACGCCCGTTTTATCGACATGGCGGCCCGGATCACCAACCGTGCCGTCCTGACCGACATCATTGAAGGCGTTTTAGCCGAGGCTCCCATGGCAGATACCTTGATCCGGCTGCGGGCCGCCCAGGTGCCGTGCGCGCCGGTGCTCGCGGTGGATGGCGTTGTCGCGGACCCCCATGTCGCGGCCCGCGGGGTGCTCCAAACCGCCATGGACCCGACCATCGGAGAGGTTCTGCAAACCCGCATGCCGATTGGGGACGGAACGCCGCCGCGCCCGGCCCCGATACTTGGGGCACACGGCGAGGAGATCCTGGACGAACTGGGGTTCGACACCGCGGCGATTGAAGCCTTCATCGCGGCGGGCGCGATCTTATCGCCCGCCCGTTGAGAATGATCAGCCAGCCGCACCTGAGCGACTAATTACCGCGCGATCGCGATCCCGCCGCCGCTACGGGGATCCGCGCCACCTCGCCATCCCCTGTCGTCTCGGGCGATCACATGCGCGCGCGCCATGACCGGATCAAAGCTGTGCGAGGATTGGATCACCTCGTGACCAAGGGCGCGCAGGCTCGCGACCTGCGAGGCCTCGACCCGTGCCTCCACATGAACGCCGGCGCCCTCGCAGTGAATGCGCGGCACGGTGACCGCCTCGACCGGTGACATGCCGTAATCGACGATGTTCAAGATGGTTTGCAGCACCGCCGAGATGATCACGCTCCCCCCCAACGCGCCGACGATGATCACCGGCTCGCCATCCCTCAACAACATCGTTGGGACCATGCCCGTGGTCCGCGCCTTGCCCGGCATCATCGAGTTCGCCTTGCCGGGGATCGGGTCGGCGAGCTTCATGGAGTTGTTGTAGACAAAACCCAGCCCCGGCGTGACCACGCCGCTTCCGGTGCCCAGCGTATGGGTAACCGAAACCGCGTTACCCTCCTCGTCCCGTACCGAGAGATGCGTGGTGCAGGATGGCGGCGACGGCCGTGTCACCGGGTTGGGAGTCACCGCCCGGATCGCCGCGGCATGGTCCGCTGCTCGTTCCTTGGAAATCAGAAGATCCACGTCCACCGGGTTGAAGTCGGGATCAGCCAAATGCTGTTCACGGTCGTGATGAGCATGCGCCATGGCCGAGACGATCAGGTGCAGGCTCTCCGCCGTTCCATGGCCAAGGCCCGCGAGATCGAACTGGTCGAGGATTTGCAACATTTGGATCAGCACCGCGCCACTACCCGGTGGCGGGTTCGAGGCGACGGTCAGCCCTCGGTAGGTACCGAAAACCGGCTTTCCCGATCGGGTCCGATATGTCGCCAGATCACCGCCGGTAACAAAGCCTCCATTTGCCTCCAGATCCTCGGCGATCCGTTCCGCCAAGCTCCCGGTATAGAAACTCGCGGCCCCCTCGCGCGCCAGGGTATCGATGGTGTCGGCCATATCCGGGTTTCGAATGATATCGCCGACATCCGGCAGCGTGTCGCCCGCGCGCAGATAGATATCCGCGCATGCCTTGCTGGCTTTCAGTCGCGTGATGCCGTCGGCGATACCCGGCCCTGTGGGTTTGGCCCAAAAGTCACGAACATGGGCCGCCAAGGGGTAACCGTCCCGCGCCAGCCGCGACGCGGGCGCCAGCAGATCCTTCCAATCCCAGGTCGCGAGCCGGCGATGGGTCTCGGCGAAACCGGCGACGGTACCGGGCGTCATAATAGCGGTGTAGCCAAGGTCGCTTCGGAAGTCCTCGAAATGCGTATAGCCGCTGATATCGGAGCGACCGACAAGATCGGCCTCCCACATGCCCGGCACGACCTTGGCGCCGGCCCGGTTGTGGAAATCGATCATCCCGTGTCCGGCGCCGCGTGTGTCGAAATACTGCAAGGTTCCCATGCCGCCGATACCGCACATAAACGGGTCGACGACCATCTGAGCAAATGCCGTCGCGATCGCCGCGTCGAACGCGTTACCACCGCGCTCCAACACATCGGCGCCCACATCCGCCGCCCCGGGCTGTGGGCAAACCACCATCCCCTTCATGGCTTAGTCTCCAGTCGAGCCGTCTGGCACCATGAGCGGCGCCACGATCGCCGCGAGGATTGCGCCGATTTCCAAATGCTCGTCTCGATAATAGCCGGATTCGTGCAGGAGGTTGAGTGTTCCAAGCGTGCGACCCGCCCTGCGCACCGGCAGATTGATCGCCGAGCCGAGACCCATGGCCATGATCTGTTCGTGATCGGGGAATGCCCATCGAATCGCCTCGTCGTCATTACCGATGAAGGGCTTGCCCTGTTTAAGCAGCAGGTCGCCCCAGGGCGTCGGCCCCATGTGTTTAGAGCCTTGGACGGCATAGTCGTCCGGCCGGCTTGAATAGCACCGAATAACCTCTCCCCGGGGTTCGTCATAGGTCAGCACGGTAAACAGCCGGTGGCCGATCGCCTCTCCGAAAACCGTGTCCGCGACGGCCCATAACCGTTCCACATCGCCCTCCCGCGCCACGCTCTCAACAAGCGACCCCGCCAGGCTCTTGAAAACGTCAAGATCCACCATTGATTTCATACCTCCCACGATCCTATGCCGGGTCGAATTCCACGTGCATGTGGACCGGGAACGGGGTGCCGGCGGAATCGATCCGTCCCGCGGCACCAGACGCTCGGCGAAGATTGTTCTGTTGTAGCAGAGGCTTCATAAGCGTGGGAATAATCGCTCGATTAATATAGACGCCCGAACAGGTGTGCATCGCGTAACCCCAGAGCATGTAATCTTCCCAAGGTCGATCGGTCAGGAACGAATTGGGCGCGTCGATCTTGAGCGGATCGAACATGGCCGAGAAATTCGCCGCGAAAACCAGGGTCCCCTTCGGGATCTTACGAGACCTGAGTGTTCCCTTGGCCACGACCACATCGCGCGCCGCGCGGCGATAGATCACCGGATTGATCGGGTTGAAACGAAACGCCTCGAATATGCAGCCAGCCAGAACGTCGTCCTGATCGCTCCTGGCCGCGTTTTGAGCGACGGCCAGGGCATCCGGTCGATCGAACAGTGGCGGGCGACCAGCCAGTTGTCGTTATACCAGCGAGCGAAGTCGATCAGCGCCAGTCTGAGTTCCTCGATGGTCTCGAAGTCGCGGACCCACAGCAGGTTTTCCTTGAGGGTCCGGATGAAGCGCTCGGCGACGCCGTTGCCTTCGGGCTCACGCACGAACGATGGCGATGCCTTGATGCCCAGGAAGTCGATCTCCTTCTGGAAGTCGTTGGACATGTAGTTCGAGCCATGATCGTGACGCAACTTCAACCCGGTGGCGATATCCTCGGCGACCGCGCCGAAGTGTTTGGTCACGCCCTGGCGGATCGGCTCCAGGGCCTGGAAGCGGTTGGCGCTTCTGTCGGCGTGGATGCCGATGCATTCGCTGTTGCAATGATCGACGGCGATGAAGACGTGCGCGCGCCCCTCGGCCACGGTGACGGTCTGGGTCATGTCGGTGCCCCACATCACGTCCACGGCC
>JAPKDN010000134.1 GCA_028822575.1 Alphaproteobacteria bacterium
TTTACCTCGGGGTCGGCCTTTGCGACGAATATCCTTGGATCATCAAGCTAGTCGTCGCATATGTAACCGACGGGGTATTGGGGCCCAGTAGGTGTTTCTATGTCGAAAATTTTATCGGCGAGGTTGGAGGTCACGAAGGTCTGAAGCTGGAGTAGCAGGCCGTGGTTACGGAGACGAGTGTCGCCCGGGTTTCAACGTATCATTTCTACGCAAGGCAGTTGGGGCGTGGAGCCTAGAGATCGAGCCCAGAGGCAGGGCCGACGCGCATCCTTGAAATCAGATGCCAGCGTTACCGCCCCTGACTAAGCACATAGGCGGATCGGCTAAGCCTCGACCCGCCTCCCAAAGCAGCCAGCCGAGCTGGACTACCACATTGCGGTCTTTTTCAGACCAAGGCTCGCCACTTGCCGCTTTTTTCTCAGCCCCCCCGCTTTTCCAGCAAAAACCAAGTTATGTCGTCCATTGGGAACTGTGCGTCTCGGTGATAACAAAACCCGTAATCCACCAATTTTAGATCATCGAACCGGTCGAGCATGTCGCCCGCGAAATCGCGCTTGAAAAGCCTGTCCTCATGGCCCCGATAGGGGATAGCGACCGGCCTGGGATTGTAATACTCCGCCACGACAATATAGCGACGACTAGCGGCATGCAGGTTGTCATAAACCGCCGGCAGAACTTCGGGGTTGATATGGATCAGCACTCCAACCGTGAAGACGAGGTCATGAGCCCGCTCCAACTGCGGCCCCAGGATCGAGCCATGATATACGCCAAGCCCTTCTATCCGCCTCAGATGCCCAACCGCCTCGGCGTTGATTTCGATCGCTGAAAGCGCAGCGGTGGGCAACAACCGGCCCAGAGCATGAATGTTCAGCCCAATATTAGCACCGAATTCCACCGCCGAGCCGATACCACTGGTCCGCGCCAGGATTGTCGACCATAGATGGGTGCGACCAGCGAGCGCTGCGGCATCACCGTTGCGATTGATGTACTCGGTTCCAAAATCGCCAGCCCAAAATGCTTCCTGCGCGGTCTCATGCGATACGGCCATAGCTTATTCCCCCTTGAAAACCACATCCTCGAGCATCCGAGCCTTTTCACGCACCGACCCGTTGAAAGCCCGCCACTCGGGGTTTTCATTCAATACACGGATCACATCGGCCATTCGAAAATCCGGACAGGTCGGATAAAGACGCTCCAGAACCCGTCGGATCAACTCAAAATCCCCTGGCTCGTCCAAGGTCCAACGCTCCCGCGACAAATCTGGCTCACACACGACGCTCAACAAACGAAACCGCTCCGGGTTAAGGTACAAGAACGGCGTCACGTGCTCGCGGTTATATGCGTCATGGGTTTCAACCGCCGCCATTTCCAATACCTCGCGGCTGAAAACTTCGACGTCCAGCCCAGCCGGATAACTGCGCGGTATAGCGTTGGTCACATAGTCACAAACCGGGTCCGCGTCATGGTAACGCCGAATTACGCGCTCGATCTCATCCGGGTCGATTAGAGGGCAATCCGCCGTTAGACGCACAACGGTGCGCGCATCCGTGCTGGCGATCGCACCTTCAAATCTGTCGAGAACATCGCTCTCCGAGCCCCGATGCAAGCCGAAGCCGCTGGCGCGCGCGAAATCGGCGACCGCGTCATCAGTTGCATTGGTGGTGGTCGCGATAATAATATCGTCGATCAAGCTGACCTGACGCACTCTTTCTAGTTGGAACTCCAGCATCGGTTTACCCAACACCTCTAGCATCACCTTACCCGGCAGGCGGGTCGAGGTCATACGGGCCTGGACGACGGCGACGGTGCTCAATGGACAACTCCAGGCGAATCATGATCGCCGGAGATTATCACAAAAGGGGCCGGGAACGGAGGTGCCGCGGGTCCTCATAGAAACGCCGGCATGACCTCCCGGCCAAACCGGCGGGTCGACGCCAGGTTGCGGACATGATCCATGGCACCAAACCCGGTCTGGCACAACAAATGCCGCACCCCAGCGTCACGCAGCTCGGCGACTTGTTCGCGAACCCGTTCCGGTCCACCGAAGATCGAACCGGTTTCCAATGCCATCGCTACGCCCTCGGTATGACCGACCGCCGGATCGGTCCAGGCATTCAGTGTGCTAGGGTCTGGCGAAAAATTCACCGGATTATGCGCCTCTCGGACATACATCATATGCGCCCGTGTCTCAGTCAAAAGCGCGGTCAGTTCATCCTCGGCCTGAGCATCGGACTCCGCGACATAGACGTTGCGCCACAACGCCGACTTTTCCAACAGTCGGGCCTTGGTCGCGGCGTCATGCCCACCCTCGTCCAGCCCGGCCTCGTAAAGCGCCCAGCGCTCCTTGATACTTCCCACAGGCAGGCGCGCAGTTAAAATCGGTATGCCACGAAGGCCACATTCGGTGAACGAGCCAGGCGAAATCACACTGCGCCAAAGTGGCGGCCCGGGTTGTTGGACCGGCTTTGGCCGAATCGCGGGGATTTCTAATTGGTAATATTTGCCAGAATGCGACATCGGCGCCTCGGTCCAAGCGCGACGAAGAATCTCGACAGCCTCTTCCATGCGCTCTCGGGAATCGTCGCTACGCAGACCATGGCCGACGAATTCATATTCATTATAGACCGTCCCCTTTCCAACCCCCACGTCGATACGCCCGCCGGAAAGGTTGTCCAGCAGCGCCAGCTGTGTTGCAAGGCGCACGGGATGATGAAACGGCATCTGCACCACCGCAAAGCCGATCCGAATTCTGGTCGTCTTCATAGCCAACGCGGAAGCAAAAAGGATCGCGTCGTTATAAACACTCTCGCCGGTAAAATAATGTTCGGTCAGCCAGACATCCTCAAAACCAAGCGCTTCGACATCCTGGACCTGTTCAATGATCTGGCTGATACGCGTCGCGTCCTCGTCGGGCGATGGCGACAGCGTCAGGGTGAGCCATCCAAAATGCATGCAATTCTCCCGATCATCAGAACACCCCGCAAGAGTGAGACAACCGGTAGAAGCGGTCAACCGGTCGAGGACGAAATAGCCAGCATCTGGTCAACCACGCGCTCGACGCCATTGCCGTCAACTAAATTGGCGGCCGCGCCGGAAAGCCGAGTCCGAAGGGTCTCATCGGGCAATACCCCAGCGACTGCGGCGGCGATCGCCTCGATATCCAGGTCATCCAATCGACCCAGGACCAAAGCCGCTTCGGCGGCCCCAAGGCTTGACGCGACCGGTTCCTCAACCTTGGAGGCGGTGGCGAGCAGCATCGGAGTCTTCAGCAGAGCCAGTTCCCAAACCGTCGACCCGGACGCGGAGACCGCGACGTCACACCAGCGCATCAGCTCCGCCATGTCACGGACATTCGAAAGAATCTCGACCCCTGTTTCCATGGCGGCGATATCTCGGAGCCTGTCGAGACGCGGATTGGCGCCGCCAACAACAGCTCGAACGTTCAATTCAATTTCTGAAGACCGCCCACCCACTGCGCGCAAGGCCTGGACCACCCGTTCGGTATGCCCCCCCGCGTCGGCGCCCCCAAGAGTGACCAGAACGTTTTTAGCGCAAGACGGAATTTTGCGCTGCCAGTCCGTCCAACCCCTAAATTCCGACCGGATCAAGGCATGGCAGGGGCCCAGCAACAGACGAGCCATGGTCTTTTGGGAATAGGCACCGGCCCAAGCGTGCAGGTTTTGGTTCAACAGAATCGATACGGGGTACCGATCCCACCGCGCGTCATCGTCAATAACCAAGACCGGGCGACCGCTCCGGCGGGCGCGGTCCATGACGTCGGGTCCAAAACCATAACCATCGAGAACCAACCAAGCGGCATCGCGACGTTCCGCCTCCAACAGCCACCCCTCGTTCAACGGTTCCTCGGCGACGACCAGAAGGTCGCAACCAGTCGAGATCACTCTGTCATGCAGGCCATCGGGAAGGCCATCGGGAACCACCACCAGGACATCGCCGCCACGGCTGCGCCACGCCTCGGCCAGCGCCAGACAGCGCATCAAGTGCCCCACCCCCACTGCCACGCCAACATCCACACGCATCAGCAGAGTTCCTATCGACATGAATGTTCCGTTCCGCAGTCGATCTTTTGATTGGAGCCTCATAACAGATTTATCGATGGGTTGCGGGCCTCTATCTTCATGGATGCGAATCCTGCACACTTTTTTGGATTAAGTATCGTAATCCAAGGCGAACGTCACCATGGCTGAACCATTCAAAATCGACGGCCGTCCGATCGGACCAGAGCACCCGCCCTATATCGTCGCCGAGATGTCCGGCAACCACAATGGCGAGATCGATCGCGCCATCCGCCTGATCGACGCCGCCAAACAGGCCGGCGCCGACGCAGTCAAGTTGCAGACTTATACTGCGGACACCATCACCATCGATCATGACGGCCCCGGCTTCGTGCTGGAGGGTGGACTTTGGCATGGCCGGCGATTACACGAGCTCTACCATGAAGCTCACACCCCCTGGGAGTGGCATGGCCCCTTGTTCGAGCACGCCAACCGGATCGGCATCACCATATTCTCGGCGCCGTTCGATCCCACGGCCGTGAGGCTACTTGAATCATTAGACGCCCCCGCCTACAAAATAGCCTCGCCCGAGATTGTTGACTTCGGGCTGATTGCGCTGTGCGCCGGGACGGGCAAACCGTTAATCATTTCTTCAGGCATGGCCTCATTCGAGGAAATAAACGACGCGATTGGGGTGGCTCGGGAGGCTGGGGCGAATCAAATCCTGATCCTACACTGCACCTCGTCTTATCCGACGCCCTTGGATCAGGCTCATCTGTCGACGATAAGCGACCTTTCCCGCCGGCTCGGTGCCCCGGTGGGACTTTCAGATCACACACTCGACACCTTCGCCGCCACCGTCGCGGTTGGCCAGGGTGCTGTACTGATCGAAAAACATTTCACGCTGGCCCGTGTCGATGGCGGTGTTGATAGCGCCTTCTCCCTCGAGCCGGCGGAGTTGAAGCGCCTTGTGGATGACACCTGCACCGCTCATGCTGCTCTCGGCCAACCGAACTACCGCCCTTCCAAAGCCGAACAGGGCACGCTTGTGGCGCGGCGAAGTCTTTACGTTGTAGCCGATGTCCAGGCGGGAGAGCCTTTCACACCGGAAAACATCCGGTCCATTCGCCCAAATCTCGGCTTGGGGCCAAGGCACCTGAACGCGGTACTTGGCAAGACCGCCGCGCGCAATCTGACGCGAGGACAGCCGCTCAGCGCCGACATGATTCTTAATTTCGAGGCCTGATCACCGCCATGACGACACCTGATCTTCAACAAGGATTACAGACCGCGCTTCAGATACATCAGGGCGGACGGATCGGCGAGGCGATCAAACTCTACGAGGCGATCCTGAGCATCGACGCGGATCATGCAGATGCCTTGCACCTGCTCGGGGTCGCGCGCCATCAAACTGGTGATTCAGAAATTGCGGTTACACTGATTCGCAAAGCCATCACAAAAGTTCGCAAACGCCCAGAATTCCATAGCAATCTAGGACAGGTGTTGGAAACCCTGGGCCACGTCGGCAAGGCGGAGGCCGCGTACCGCAAAGCGCTTGCGCTCGATCAGAACATGACCGACGCCTTATCCAACCTGGGCGCCATACTGCTGGGTCGCGGCAAGACATCTTCCGCAATCCGGGCGTTATCAAAAGCCATTAAGCTCGACCCTCGCCACGCCATGGCAAACATGAATCTCGGCAATGCAAGGCGGGCCAACGGGGAGCCGGCCGCCGCCCTAGGTTTGCATGAAGAGGCGTCCAAACTCATGCCCCTGTCGGCCAAGGCTTGGGTCAATCTCGCCACGAGTCAGATGGACCTACAACGGCTGGACGAGGCGGAGGTGGCGCTGAAACACTCGCTGGTGTTGCGTCCGGCCTTGATCGAGTCCCTTAACAATCTCGGTTTTTTATATATCAACCAGCCAGACTATCAATCCGCCGAGCGATGCTTCGGATTAGCGCTAGCCGCCGAGCCACGGTATGCCGCGCCGCATGCTGGGCTCGCCGAGGTCAATTTCCTCCAGGATCGGGCCGTGGTGGCGTTGGCCCATTCCGCGCGGGCGCTCGAGCTTACCCCGGGCGACCCACAAATTCGAAGCCGACGCGCCCTACAACTTCTGACTGCGGGAAAAATTGCCGAGGGTTGGACACTCCGAGACGCGCGGCTAGAAACCCGCGGCACTATTACGAATCGCCACCGACCGCCACGATGGGACGGCTCTCCACTGGACGGCAAAAGCCTTTTGGTCACCGCCGAAGAGGGCATTGGAGACGAAATCCTGTTCGCCAGCTGTATGCCCGACGTCATGGCTGCGTCCGGCCAAACATTACTGGAATGCGATTCGCGGTTGCTGGGGGTTTTCCGCCGCTCCTTTCCCGACGCCACCGTGGAGCCGGTCCGGCGAGGTGGTGATCGTTTCAAGCCAGTTCAAACCTATGATTGGCTGCCCAAAAACCCACGGGTGGACCTGGCAATCGAATCCGGGAGCCTGTTCCAGTATTTCCGACCCGATCTTGGTTCCTTCGCCGACGCTAAACCTTATCTGACGGCGGACGCCGCGCAGCTGGCGTATTGGCGGGAACGGCTGGACCGCCTCGGCAATGGATTGAAGATCGGATTTTCCTGGCGCAGCAAGGAATTGAGCCGGTTTCGCAACAGCCACTACACTACCCTCTACGATTGGGCGGGGCTATTAAATCTGCCAAATACACACTTTATTTCGATGCAGTATGGCAATGGTTGGGTGGAGGAGATCAGTGAGGCGCGAGACCACCTGGGCTGCGAGATCACGGTGTTCGAGGACGCGGATCTGTCGGACGATTTCGAGACCATATTCGCGCTTTCTCGGGCGCTCGATTTGATCATTTGTCCGAGTAGCACCGTGAGTTGGGTCGGCGGCGCGCTTGGCGTGCCAACCTGGGTCGTGCATCTGCGGCCGAATTTCACCCGCCTTGGCACCGAATGGTTTCCCGGTTTTCCCTCTATGCGAAGTTTCCCCAAAGGCGTATTGGAGCCTTGGTCGGTCTGTTTCGAGCCGGTGAAAGCCGCGCTGAGAAACGTAACGGATAGGCGCCTGTGAGACAGGCCCTTGGCGCCGCCGCGCGAAACCCAGCCCTGAACGCAGCGCTGGATTTACACCGGCAAGGAAAGCTCACCGAGGCCCTTCGCGCCTATCGGGTGATCCTTGGCCAAGATGTCCAGAACGCCGACGCGGCATTTCTATGCGGCATGGCGGCCCTGCAGGCCGGGGCAGGCGAAGCGGCGGCACATTTATTCGACAGCGCGATTGAGATTGACCCGTCACGTGCGGACTTTCACGCTAATCTGGGTCTTGCCCGCGCGGGGGACGGTGATCTAGCGGCCGGTCTGCCTCCGCTCATCCGAGCAATGCTCCTCAGTCCGACCGAACCCAGTATAGCCTACAATCTGGGCCAGGTCGGCGAGCGCGCCGGACTTGTCGAGCGCGCGTTCGTTTCCTTCCGAGCCTCGGCCTATTTACAACCCGAGCACGTGCTTTCCTGGATCGAGTTCGGAGCAGTTGCGCGCCTGAAGAGAGAGCCAGCTACCGCCAATATCGCCTTGCTGAATGCAATTAGACTTGATGACGACGCGCCGCGAGCCTGGTTTAACATCGCGATGCTGAGGGCCGACCAGAGCCTTGATGACGACGCGGAAGCCGGATTCCGACGAGCCATGGAATTAGACCCTACTTATGTCGAGGCGATTGGTAATCTCGGCAACCATCTTAGGAGCC